>PLNZ01000184.1:27374-33336 GCA_003142915.1 Ignavibacteriales bacterium
TCATTCGAAAATTTGAATTTTGCCGCCGGTAAAGATTTACTTCCTCCGGCTGGAGATTAAGGTATTTATAATTTATTACTCAATTGAAAGGAGGAATAAAATGAAACATCTATTGAAAGTTATTTTGTACCCGTTATTAGCGTTGGTAATTCTATTAATTGTCAGCTTGTCTTCGCAAAGTTGTACGGATGCTGATGGAAAACAAGTATCGGAAGCGCTTAATAAAAAGGTAACTATAAACAATGACGGGCAAATAATAACATTTCCTAAAGATAGCCCCGGGCTGGATGAGTTCAAGGTTTCTTTTGCAGAGAAAGGATCGGCAACCTTGTCGGTTATTGCGCCGGCGCGTATAGTTGCCAGTATATCACATTCAAAGATTGCCGGGTCTGCAATCGTTTTATTTGATTCGCCGGATGTAACCTCTTTATATTCACAATATAGACAAAGCAAAGCAAATGTCGATTTAACATCCAAGAATCTCGTTAGGGCGAAACAAATGTTTGATAATCTTGGGATAACCGGAAAAGATTTAAATCAGGCAGAAACAGATGCCGCTACTGCGAAAGCAAGCCTGGAAGAAATGGAAGGAAGACTTAAAGTTTTAGGCTATAACCCGTCGGAAATAGAAAACGTAAAAGGCGATATGGTATGGCTGATGGCAGATGTTCCTGAGGCGCAGCTTAACGAAATATCTAAAGGAGGAACCATCCGTATTACGCTGGCAGCTTTCCCGGATAAAATTTTTATAGGCAGAATCGATGCAATCGGCAGTATAATTGATCCAAATACCCGCGAAATAAAAGTGCGAATTTCCCTTTCAAACCTCGATGAAAAATTTCTTCCCGGGATGTTTGCACAAGCAGATTTTGGAAATAAAATAAGTGAAGCTTATGTATTGCCTTTATCCGCAGTTGTTACTGTTGAAGGAAACAACTATCTATTTATTCAGACTGCTCCGAATATTTTTGAAAGAAGAAAAGTAATTATGGCGAGTTCCGATGCATCAAAATTGATCATTCTCAGCGGTTTAAATGAAAACGAGAAAGTGGTTACATCGGGTGCAATACTTTTAAAAGGGATCAGCTTTGGATACTGAAATTATTAATATTTAATATACTGAAATAATATGATACGTAAACTTCTTGGATTTTCATTAAATCAACGACTTGCTACAATTGCAATAGTAATATGCTTTATTGCAGCCGGAATCTGGTCCTGGATAGAACTGAAAAAGGAAGCCTACCCGGACGTAGGGGATACAGAGGTTGAAGTGATTACAACTTATCCCGGGCAGGCAGCTCAGGATGTTGAACAGCAGGTAACTCTGCCGCTTGAACGGGCGCTTAATGGCGTGCCTAAAGTAATTAATCGGCGTTCTAAAACTATTTTCGGCCTTTCAGTAATTGATCTGACTTTTGAAGATGGAACCGATGATTACTTTGCTCGTCAGCAGGTGCTGGAAAAAGTGAACGATGCTGTCCTTCCTGCCGGAGTAAACCCAACTCTTGGCCCCTTAACCGGTCCCGTTGATGAAATTTTCCGTTATGTAATTGAAGCGAACGATAATTATACTCCGATGCAATTGAGGACTTTGCAGGATTGGGAAATTATTCCAAGACTTCTTCAGGTTCCCGGAATTGCAGATGTAGTAAATTTTGGCGGATTGGTAATGCAGTACCATGTTATTACTTCTCCTGATAAACTTTACCGGTACAACCTTTCACTGCAGAATATAATAGACGCCGTACAGGCAAATAATATAAATACCGGCGGTAATATTATACGAAGAGGAGAACAGGGATTTGTTGTAAGAGGTATAGGCGCCATTCGCAAAAAGGAAGATATTGAAAATATAGTATTGAAATCGGATAATGGAGTACCGGTCTATATAAGAGATATAGCTACAGTCGAAGAACATCCATCTCCACCTACAGGTATTCTTGGTTATACAATCCGTACTAATGATTCAACAAAAGTAGATGTAAATTCAAGCATTCAGGGTTTGCTTGCAATGAGGCGCGGTGAAAATCCCTCCGATGTAATTGAAGGATTAAAAGAAAAAGTGAAAGAAATAAATGAAAATGTTCTTCCCGAAGGTGTTCGCCTGCGTATTACCTATGATAGAAGTCAATTGGTAGGTTATACTATCAATACGGTATCCCGGACATTATTCGAAGGATTTTCGATAGTAATACTTGTGCTTATATTTTTTATTGGCAGCGTGCGATCTTCTTTTGTGGTCGCAACAACAATTCCAATCTCTCTTCTTTTTGCCTTCAGCATGATGAAATTGACCGGGATACCGGCAAACCTGTTGTCGCTTGGTGCAATTGACTTCGGGATTATTGTAGACGGCGCGGTTGTTATGGTTGAAAATATTATGAGGCGATATAGAGATGCAACACCTGAAGAAAAAGATCAGGGTATTATCCGTTTAACATTGACAGCAGCGCAAGAGGTAGGCAGAGAAATATTTTTCTCAATAACAATTATTATCCTTGCATATTTACCTATATTTTCTTTCCAGAGGGTTGAAGGAAAACTCTTTTCACCAATGGCATATACTCTTTCTTATGCTATTACAGGCTCAATGATTTTAGCTTTGACAGCTATACCCGTTTTGATGACTATGATATACAAGAAGCATTTTACTTCTCAAAACCCCGGTAAAATCGAATGGCATAACCCCGTTTATCATTGGATAGAGAAACAATATTCAAAAGCTATTGAGCTTTTTACAAAGCACCCTATGCCCGTTGTAATTACTTCATTTGCTGTAGTTGTAATTGTAGCTGTATTCGGCGCCAGGAATATTGGAACTGAATTCTTACCCGAACTGGATGAGGGAGCCTTTAATATAAGATGTTTTTTCCCTGTGGGAATTACGCTTGAGAATGCTGCGGTTTATTGTCCGGTAATTAGGAATGTAATTAGTAATCACAAACAGGTGAACGTTGTGTTAACACAATTGGGACGTAATGATGACGGCACAGATCCATACGGACCAAACCGGCTTGAGATTCTGGTAGGATTAAAGGATTATTCTACCTGGACTAAAGATACCAGCAAAGAAGAACTTCTTGTAAAAATGAAAAATGAGTTGGAACAAGCAGTTCCCAGCGCTCAAATCCTTTTTTCTCAGCCAATTCTTGATAATGTTACGGAAGCCGTTACGGGAAGTGTCGCTGATCTTGCGGTATTATTGGATGGGGAAGATTTAAATTTTATGAGACAAAAGGCGGACTCAATTCTTGGTATAATTAGAAAACTTCCGGGAGCAAGTGAATCCGGTATAGAACAGGAAGGGGATCAGGCACAGCTTTCTGTTGAGATTAACAGGGAAGCGGCCGCCAGGTTCGGAATAAATGTAAGCGATATTCAAAGAATGATTGAAGCCGCAATTGGAGGTAAGGCTATAAGTACTCTTTATGATGATAAAGGAAGGAGATTTGATATAGTTGTACGCTATTCTTCGGATTATCGAAGCTCAATTCAGGCAGTAGAAAATATGCTGGTTGCTTCATCTAATGGGAACAGAATTCCTATGTCGCAAGTGGCATCAATAAAACTTGTTGATGGCCCGACAATTATTCAGCGAGAAAATGGAGAAAGACAAGTTTCTGTTCGTTCTAATATTCGCGGCCGCGATCAGGGCGGCTTTGTAACAGAAGCACAAAATAAAATTGCATCGGCTATTACATTGCCTAAAGGTTATTCTATAGAGTGGGGAGGGCAGTTTGAAAACCTTGCCCGTGCCGGAAAACGGCTTGCTATTGTTATTCCGCTTACAATTGGAATAGTCTTTTTACTACTATTTTCAATGTATAGGAATATTAAGCATGTTGCTGTCGCAATGTCATGTATTCCATTTGCATTAATCGGGGGAATTCTTGCATTGCTTATTAGAGGATATAATTTTAATGTTTCTGCAGGTGTTGGTTTTATATCATTATTTGGTGTTTCTATAATTGCAGGTGTTCTATATGTTTCGAGAACTAATCGTCTTATTGAAGATTACGGTATGAATATTAACGATGCAGTTAAAAAAGCGGCTGCAATTCAGCTTCGTCCAAATTTAATGACAATTCTGCTTGCTTTATTGGGATTAATTCCTGCTGCACGGGCAACAGGTATTGGCTCTGATGTTCAAAGGCCCTTAGCCACTGTAATTGTCGGCGGTTTATGTACAGCGCTCATCCTAACGCTGTTAACATTGCCTTCACTTTATCTGTTACTGGAAAAGAATAAAAAAAATAATAACAATAATAAATTGGCTGAATGACATTGTGAAATGTATATTTACAAATATATAAAAAATATAATTCCTGTAGCAGGAGGTAAACAATGCTTGAAGTAAAATTCTTTTTAGACGAGAGTGATCAATACGAGGATAAGCCAAAGCATGAATATATAATGCGTTATCTTATGCATCATTCAATTATGGGAGCTTCTGTGTTTGAGGCAAAAATCGGATATGGACATAAGCACCATCTTCATCATCCTCAAAATTTAGGCAATGTTGATGAAAATCCGATTATGATTATGTTCATTGATGAAGAAGAAAAAGTTGAGTTGGTACTTCCTCATCTAAAAGAAGTTCTTAATCAAGGATTGATTGTCAAAACAAAGGTAGAACGTATTTAACAAGTTAATCTAAAACATAATTAAGTTGTTTTTAATAATAATCGGACTTGAATATTAGCGATGTTCTCTTATAATGAATTTTCATATTAATTTTAAAGGTAAAAAATGGGTTTAAATAAAATTGTAATCTCTGTTTGCTTATCCTTTTTAGTTTTTTCTTGCGGAATAGTATATGGACAAAAGGCAAGTGAAAACAATTTAAGCGGTAATTTATATCTTGATGCAGCTATTACACCACCTACGCTTCCAATGACGGAGAGTATACAGGTTTTATCGAATGTAGATGATCCTGTTGTAAAAAATAAAAAGTCTCCAGTCATTGCGGGAATATTATCGGGTATCCTGCCCGGTACGGGAGAAATTTATACAGGGCAGTATATAAAAGCAGCTNNTATGCACAATGGACTCTGAACAATATTAGTAATATAAACCCTTCTGTTACTGATGCTTCGAAATATCAAACCGGCGGCTCAAACGCAGTATTAATTATGAAAAATGGCGTTGCAACCGGGGTAAATTGGGCAAATTTAAACGCATTGGAAAGCGATTTAGGAACTACGGGCAATCCCACCGGGTATTCTCACGAATTGGCAGTTTTTGGATCGCAGGATTTCTATGAAATAACCGGCAAATATCCTCAGTTTGTTTCCGGCTGGGATACTTTTCCATATCAAAGTTATATTGATTTCAATAACTATGTATTGCCTCAGATGTTATGGTATGCCCATCAGAGAGGAGTTGCAAATTCATTGTATCAAACTTCGTATTTTTTTGTAGGAGTATTATATGTGAATCATTTTTTAAGCTTACTTGATGCAATCTGGAGTGCACATATTTATAACAGTCGAATTGCTATGAATGTAAGTCTTCAAAATGTTAATGTAGCCGGAGGAGTGGACATTTATCCGACTTTAAATATAAGTTACAATTTTTAATTGTTGTACCGCAGATGATTTTTAAATATTAACTAACTTAAATGTGAAATAGGGGAAGATACTTCTTAATTTTAATTATACATTGTTCGATTAAAATTAATGTTATAAAAATAATACATAAGTATCATATATAAGATTTTAACTTTTTATCGGGGAATTAAGTAATAATTATATTAATATTTTCCGGGAGATATAATGAATATAAACCTAAAACAATTTTTAATATTCTTTTTCTTCGGAGCTGTCTTATCTGCTTCGCCATTATTCTCACAGCAGTTGGATGGCGGAGCATTTGGCGCCCCCGTTGTTAAATTCAGTTCTATTGCTGGGCAGAATGCAATTTTAGCCGGCGGAAGATTCGGCTGGGTGATAGACAGCAG
>PLNZ01000060.1:0-580 GCA_003142915.1 Ignavibacteriales bacterium
TGAATAAGGAAATAATCCGAGAAGCCCATTTCATCAATTACTTCAAGTTCGTACTGAAGCCTCTTAACTGCCTTATCGGTAATAGGCTTATAACGCTCCTCAAGCCCGCGGAAAGAAAGTTTCCACAGATATGAAAAAGCCGTTTCTTCATTCGTCAGCGGGAAAGAAGGAAATTTCAGCTTGCCGGGTTCAAGGTCAACATTGCATGACTGCGCAATCTTCTCCGCATTCCAAACAGCTTCTGGAAGAGCGTGCCAATCCTTTTTTAATTCTTCAGGGGTTTTAAGAAAAAATTCTTCGTCTGCAAGCTCTTCCGGCGGAAGATTATCAAGAGTCCTGTTCAATCTTATTGCCGATACAACTTTGTGAAGAAGAAAATCTTCCTGCTTTATAAAATATGCGGGATGTGAAGCCGCAATTTGAAGTCCGCTGTTCTTTGCGTATTCAAAGAGCTCGCGCGTCTTCTTTTTCTGCTTTTCCGTTATGACTAATTCTATAAAAAGATTTTTATTCAGCAAAGGATTAATTTTTATCTGCTTAAGGAGCTCAATTGATGAAGTTAAAATAAACACATCTTCAA
>PLNZ01000060.1:590-4876 GCA_003142915.1 Ignavibacteriales bacterium
AGCGGCTTTATATTTTGTTCGGCTGCGGCTGCAGCAAATTGAATTAACCCATACATCGCATTCGTATCCGTAAGTGCAGCGTACCGGCTTCCCGATTTTTTTGCAAATGTAACCAGCTCATCAACCGGGATAGTCCCTTCAAGAAGTGAATAATATGAATGTGTATGAAGACTGAACATAATAAATCTTTGATCCTAATTTACCCCGATATGTATAGCTTTGCAGCCATATTTACCGCGTATCTTCATTACAGCACGAAGCATACGCTTTCTTATTATTTCTTCATCCTCAAACAAAACTTCCTGCTCGCAGAAACGACTAAGCTTGCTCAGATGAATACCTATAAGCCTTATACTCACCCTGCGTGCGAAAGCCTTGCGGAATAAGCCAGTGGCAGTGTCAAAAACCACCTTATCGTCATCTGTCGGCTTAATTGTTCTTGCTTTTGTTATGGTTACAAAATCAGAATAGCGCAGCTTTATGGAAACAGTTGAAGTCTGCCAGTTCTCATCCCTTAAAAGCTGACAGGCATCGCCGGTAAGTTCAAACATAAAGGCTTCAATTTTTGTTTTGCTTATAATATCGGTATCAAATGTTATTTCCTTAGAAATGCTTTCCCTTTCATACACGCTTGCAAAAACATCGGTACCGTACCCGTTTGCTTTTTCCCACAGATCAACGCCGGACTTACCAAGAAGAACCGACAGGTAATCGGGAGAGGCATTGGCAATATCGCCGGCAGTCTTAAACCCGCGCAAACGGAGAAGAGGAAATAATTTTTTGCCTACACCGGGGATTTTTTCAATTGGAAGCGGGGCAAGAAATTCTTTTTCACTACCGTCAGGTACAAGAGTTATTCCTTTGGGCTTCTTATAATCGGATGCAATTTTTGCAATTGATTTGTTGGATGCTATACCGATTGAACAAGGCAGGCTGAGTTGTTTCCAAATTTCCAATTGGATCTTTTGAGCAAATGAGAAAGCATCCCCGTAAATCCTTTCACAGCCGCTAAAGTCCAGGTAAAATTCATCAACTGAAGCCTGCTGAACTACCGGAAAATATTTTTCAAGAATTTTCTTTGCTGCCCGTGAGTAGCGCCCATATTCTGTCCCATGCCCGTGAAGGTAAATACCCTGCGGGCATAAGCGGTATGCGGTTCTAATCGGCATAGCAGAGTGCAGCCCTAACTTGCGCGCTTCATAACTGCATGCGGCTACTACTCCCCTGCCGTGAGGGTCGCCGCCGACAATAACCGGCTTGCCCTCCAGCGAGGGATCTAAAATCCGCTCCACTGAGACGAAAAAAGCATCCATATCAAGATGGAAAATCGTTTTCATAACAAAAATTACGTGTTTACCCCGCAAAACTCCGTATCTGACAAGTGATTCTATATACAGAGTTACGTGATTTAATATTTTTTTTAAAAACTGTCGTTTTAAGCATTTTTACTATTGATAAAATGATAAATACTTTATAATATAGTGTTCAAATGTTCACCTAAATATGGAAAATTTTATTAACACAAGCAAGAGCGTTTTACTGGATATGGCAGCTTATAAACTGCCAAATGTCCGTATAGCCCGGATATTTGACACCGTTCCCAAAATAATAAGGGAAACCGGTTTCAACATGTTCGATTACCAAAAAGTTTTTAACGATGAGCCGACGAAAAAATTAATCCGGGAAGGGTTAACTATCGGCTGCTTTTATATTGAAAGCCCGGGTATGCGCTCACTATTAAAACGGCTTAACTGCGATACGTTCGAAATGCTGACTGCCGCTTCGTCTGTTATCCGTCCGGGTGTTGTGGAAAGCGGAATGATGAAGGAATTTATCCTGAGATATAAGAACCCGAAGTTAAGGAAATATTTTGTGCCGGAAATGAAAAAATACCTGGGTGAAACTTATGGCGTTATGATTTACCAGGAAGACGTAATAAAAGTTGCGTACCATATTGTCGGTTTAAGCCTTGAAGAATCCGACTTACTTCGCCGCGCAATGAGTGGGAAAATGCGCTCACATAAAGCAATGCAGATGATCATCGATAAATTTTTTGTATGCTGCAAAGCTAAAGGTTATACAGATGATACTTCCCGGAAGTTATGGAAACAGATAGAATCATTTGCCGGCTACGCATTTTGCAAGGCACACAGCGCATCATTTGCAATCTTTTCGTTTCAGGTTGCATATTTGAAAGCTCATTATCCCGCCGAATTTCTCGCAGGAGTTCTATCCAACGGCGGAGGTTACTATTCATCTGCGGTTTACATAAGCGAATGTAGAAGGCTTGGAATAAAAGTGCTGCTTCCTTCGGTTAATGAAAGCGACTATGAATACCGCGGAAATTATAATATAATAAAAATCGGTTTAATGGCAATTAAGAATTTTGAAAAAGAATCTTCCGGCACAATTATCCGCGAAAGAACCCGGAATGGAAAGTTTGTTTCGCTTAACGATATTCTTGAAAGAACAAACTTAAGCTTTACGCAGGCGGAGATACTTATTAAATGCGGTGCAATGGACTGCTTCGGGCAAACCAGACCCGCTATGCTCCGCCTGATTGATATCTACTTCCACAACAAAATATTATTAGATAATGGAAACGGCTATCTTTTTGCAGACGAAATGCTGCAGATGGAAAAAGAAGCGCTGACGAATAAGCAGTTCAGCATTGAAGAAATATGCGTTAACGAGTATGAAGCGTTCGGATATATGGTTACAAAACATCCGCTTGAATTTTTTACGGATGAAATCGGCGCAGGCGGCATTGTCAAATCACCCGATATGATAAAATATAACAACCGCAAAGTAAAAATGATTGGCTGGTATATGGCGTCGAAAAGAATCCAGACAAGCAAGGGCGAAGTAATGAAATTTCTTTCCCTCGAAGACATATACGGTACTTTTGAAGCGGTGCTGTTCCCGAAAACATACCAAACTTATGCAGAATTGACCTTATCGATGGGACCATATTTAGTTGAAGGACGGGTAGATATGGAAAACGGCGGCAACATAATCGTTGAAAAACTTTCCGTGCTTGCAACTGAAAAAGCAAAATCAATTACACAAAAAGACAGAACCGGCAGCAGCTACTTCGGCGATCCGGAAAAGCCTGCTAATTATGATGAACTGCTACTTGTAAGTTCACTCGACAGCGAGAAATTAATTCAGGCTTATCTTGGATAAGCGCGGGTAAGCTTTAAGCGTGGTGTCCGGAATATTTACCTTTGGCCGCCCTATAAGCATATTTAAAAGTTCCAGCGCATTTGCAACTGCGTCGCCGTGAGGATGATTATTAAAAATAACAAACACTTTTTTTACTGCATCCAAAACTTCCTTTACCTTCTGCTCAATCTCGGTAAGCTCTCCCGGTGAATAAAAGTAATCGTACCTCTCACTTTGCTGTTCATAGGATTGGCTTTTACCAAAATTGTTTATTGATTTTACCCATGCTTTTTTGTTCCTGCCGTGAAACCTGATGTACAAATTATCACCTGCGCATACGGGATTAAATTCAATTGCTTCGCCTAAAACAGGCTGGTCTATTGCACATAATGAGCTCCTGCTGCGCATGATAAATTCAAAAAACCTTTCTATAAACCAGGAATTATGTTTTACTTCCACAAATTTGTCATACCCGGAAAAAATCTCTAACAAATTTTTCACATGATTTGCATTTTCTTTGTCCAGTTTAAACGAATAAGGAAACTGCAAAAGCAATCCGCCTAATCTTTCCGCTTTTTGAAGTATCTCAAGATTATATTGAACAGATTTTATCTGATCTTTAGTGTAATTTTTTTTGTGCGTAAAATCCTGGTGAAGTTTTATAGTAAAGATAAAGTCTTCCCTGTCTTCAACTTTGTTTATCCAGCCTTCAACAATTTTAGGATTTACATAAGTATAATAGGTTGAATTAACCTCTATGCAGTTAAAATATGCGGAATAAAACTCCAGCATATCGAAATCTTTTGATTGCCCCTTAGGATAAAAACTGCCTATCCAATCCTTATATGACCAACCGGCAGTCCCTGCGTAAATCTTTTCCATCTATATCCGGGATTTTTTCCAAAAGTTCAATAAATTACTAACAAACATAAAGAAAATCTCAATGTTCACTTTATACTATCCAGCAGTAAAAAATCATTTTCTTTATAATTTGAATTCCCGTTATACATTTTTTTTTCATAACCGCACACTTTTAATAAAGGACAAATACTGCAGTTCGGCTTTGAAGGTTTGCAAATTTCCCTGCCCAGCCTGATTAAATTTGTATGGAATGAATGTGC
>PLNZ01000046.1 GCA_003142915.1 Ignavibacteriales bacterium
CTTAAAAATAAGTTTATCTTTATAGTTAATCAGATATTCAGCAATATTCACGGCTGCTTTTTTATCCGTTATTACCCTGGTAAGTGAAGCTCTACTGCTATGGTGAGTACCGATAGGATTTATCCTTGCTACAGATATTTCTATTCTATCCTGCAATTCACATAAACTCTCAAACCAGTTGTTTTCATAACCACCGGTTGATTCAACACCGGCTATTATTGCACAACCCTGATGTTCTGAGACAAAATCTATCAGAACATTGCTAAGCAGATGGTGTCCTTTTGCTGTATCATCAAGCTGGAAATTCTTTAAGGCTGTCTTTTTATCTTCATTAAGAATTATAAAATCACAATAGCCTTTACTAACATCACCACCTAAATAAAAATTATTCATTATAACCTTTCAATCAAATATTATAATATAAAAAATGTCAGGTAACATCACCCTTGTATATACAGCATCAAGTGCTAAGTTATTCCAAGATTTTAACCTGACGGAAGGAAGACACTCCAAGACGAGCTCTAGGCCCAGGTTTGCTACCTTCTACTTCCGTAAGAAAATGAATTCTTTCATTATGTCAAAGAACATTATGACCTTTTATGCTATTTTAAACATACAAGGTTTANNAGCCCCAGCGGGGTGACATCTGTTCTTAGTCCCGGTAGGGACGAAATATTTATAACAAATAAAAACCAGCCGCTAGGCGGACCTGTCCGCCGCCAGGCGGATTACCCGCCGCAAAACCCCTAAAAAATTATTAAAAAAATAATCTTCAAATTGTTGCATATTAAAAAAAAATGATTTTAATTTACCACGTTCTTTGAAACAAAATTTTTATGTTTGCTTTTAACTCTTAAATGATTATCTTATTTATATACAAATTTTGAGAGTAAGTACAGTTACAAGATTAAGCATAAGAATAAATTAATTGAGGTCCCGTCAGGTGAGCGGGAACAAGGGTGAAAGATAGCGGAGTAATGTTGAGAAGAATTTTAAGTATATTATTGCCTGGACAATATCCTGGCTTTGTATTATGGCTTTCAATGAAGAATTAGCGGCATCTTTCGCTGATATTGGCTTAACTTATAAAGTATATTTAATGTAAATAATAAATTGACTTAGTCTAAATAGGTAAGTATATTGATATTGAAATTTACCCGATTATTAAAAAATATTAATTATTTGATAATAAATATGTATTGACAAAGAGTGCAATAATCCATATTTTATAATGAACGGGATAATTTTAATTGTGTAAAATTATTTATTTACATATTTTTATGTACNNAGAAATTTACCACCGTAGTCTTCATTCCTTCTTTCAGTGGGAGAGTAACATTGGAAGAAGCGTTTTTTGACCCCTAATGTTACTTACAATTTTAAATTAGTTCTAAATTATTATCCAAGGAGGATACATGTTAAATATGAAACAATTCAGTCGTCTGCGATTCAGCGGGCTGCATCTCTTGATAGGTGCCTTGCTTATTGCAGCTTTCGGCTTTTCAACAGCGCAAGCGCAAGTAACGTTTGCTAAAGTTGCGGGTGATACTACCTATATTCCGAATTATGGTACACTGCATTATAAACTCGGCACTATTACTATAATTGAGGGTTCTGCTGGGAACTTAAAGGCAGTCGCAGCTGATACAGTACAAATTAAAGCGCCTGCCGGATTCAGTTTGGGTAAGGATTCCATTGTTACTATAACTGCCTCACCAGTAGGCGGTTTGATGTTAGATTCCGCCGGAAATCCTCATACAACAATTAAAATAAAGACGGATGGTGCCCTTAATCTTTCTTTTGTAATTAATACTGTTTCGTCTGGAACCGTTGATACGCTTACCATCACCGGTTTGTGCGCGCAGTGGTTAAGTTCTGTAGCTTCAAATTACGACTCGAGTAGTACCGCGTTAAACTTAACATTTAGCCAAAAGACCATAGGTGCTAACGCCCAAACTATTCCTTTGATTGTTCCTGTTCCTGGTGTGGCTGCTGCAGTTACGATTGCAACACAACCAAATGCATCACAAACAGTTGGAAATTTCATCAGTACTACCGCTGGTGGCACGGCGCCGCCAACCGCCGATTCAAGCGCGGGTATTGTTCTTCTTTTCGATGATGCAGGAGGCAACGTTACGGCATCCGGTCTTTCCGCACCTAACGTAGCTGTGGTTCTACATGCTTCATCAACTCCGGGTAATGGGGTACTCAGTGGAGTCGGTACTACGCACTGGGTGTTGGGTGATAAAGCCGATAAAGTTGGTATCGAGTTTTATGGTATGACTTATACCAAAGCACAACCAGTAGACTTAACGTTTACGCTTGGTTCTAACATGGTAACAACCGCTGGCACTATAACATTTGCTGCTGGTGCCGCAGCAAACATTTCTGTTGTTTTAGATCCTGCTGAGGCTCCTAACAACATTGACACCGTTTCTGTAGCTCAGGTAAATCCATCCGTATATTGGATTGTAACTGTAACCGATAAGAATTCTAATCCGATTTCGGGTGCAACTGTTACTACAACTGAGAAAACGCTGCATGAAGGTGCCGCTTCTATTACTGGTGGTCATGATGGTAATGGTGGAGGCCTTACAACCACAGATGGTACTTTGAACGGCGTCGATGTAGAATTTCTAGCCGGCACAAACTTTGTAGGTGCCGATACATTAATATTTAAAACAGGCACCATACAAGCGATACAAGTTGTTGTAATTACTCCGGGTCCGGCTGCAGGATTATTTGTTGACTATGCCGGTACTGCCAGTGGTTCTGCGGTAACTGAAGAAATTGCTGCCGGAACAACCGTAT
>PLNZ01000342.1 GCA_003142915.1 Ignavibacteriales bacterium
AATTTATTGAAATCAAATCAATAAAATGAAAAAAATCTCAATATTAGTTATCGAAGATAATCGTCTTTTGCGCGAAGGTATTTCTGAAATGCTCAAAAAACAACCTGATATGCATGTGGTTGCCACAGTTGGTAATGGCGAAAACATATTGTTGATGATGGGCAAGCTCAATCCAAATATAGTGCTCCTTGATCTCGGTTTACGAAATCAAAACAGTTTGCAAGTAGTAAAATTAATCAAGAAGCATTTTCAGAAAACCAAAATAATAGTAATGGACCTTATACCGCTTCAGGCAGATGTTTTTGAATTTGTCCAGGCAGGAGTATCAGGCTTCATACTTAAAGATGCAAATGTTACTGAATTTTTTAAAACGATTCGGTCAGTTTATCAGGGTACTCAAGTTTTACCTCCAAACTTAACCGGGTCGCTTTTTTCGCAGATTGTTGATAAGGCGGTAATCGAATCAAGTCCTTCAAAGATAATTGAATCGGTAAAAATGACGAAACGTGAACGACAAGTGATAGATTTAGTTGCCGATGGTTTAACAAATAAAGAAGTTGCACAAAAACTTCATCTCTCAACATATACTGTAAAAAGCCATATCCATAACATACTGGAAAAACTTGCTCTCCATACACGNNTTCATTAATCGAAGAATAAGACGATTAATCCTTTTCCCATCTTTCTGCAATACTGATGAAACAATCATTTCCCTTTATTATTTCCAACCAGTAAGCACTATTTTATACAATAAAAAGAAAATAATTAAACATGTTAAAAGATTCTGGGAAAAGCCTAATCCGGGGAAAGCAGAGATACTCTGGTATGGCTACCTCTTGGATACTCTCGTTCTAGTTGGTTGAAGTGCAACATTTATTAAGGTATTCTTAGCCATTTCGTGCAAAATACTTTTACGGAAGGATTAATTACTTTTTCATCCCTTTGAACGATTTACTTACTATCATGTTCTTCGTAAGATGTAAGTGATTAATTATCAGAAAAGGCTTTATATGTACCAGATAAATGATAAAGGAAATTGGAGTGAACTTAAAGAAAAGATTAAGCTTACATACCCAACAATAACCGAAGATGATTTAGCATTAAACGATGGCGATGAAATGGATCTATTGACCAGATTACAAAATAAACTTTCAAAATCTAAAGAAGAAATTATTACAATGATTGATAAGCTATAATAGGCTCGTTTTCATTTAAATATTAAACAATTACGGGCATAGTCTTTACTTAAATATTCAATTAAAGGGTATTTATGAAAAAAATAATAATTATCATTTCTTCTATTGTAGTTGTAATACTAATTGCTGTATTTTTCCTATTTTTTAATAAAAGCGCTAATGCTTATACATTCCGGTATAATGAAATAACCAAAGGCGATATTACTGTTTATGTTACTGCAACAGGTACTTTAACTGCGGATACATCTGTTGATGTAGGCTCTCAAGTTTCGGGAATCATTTCAAAACTTTATGCCGATTTTAATTCTATTGTAAAGGCAGGACAGATTATAGCCAAGATAGACACTACTTTTTTTGAACAAGCTGTAAAGGATTCGCAGGCAAACCTCGATAAAGCAAAAGCCGAATACGTACAAGCCGAACGAAATTATGTACGCGAAAAAGCTTTATTTGATATGAAACTTGAATCAGGATTAAATTATGATATAGCTCTTGCAAGTCTTGATTCTGATAAAGCTTTAGTGCAGCAGGCCCAGGTAGAACTGAACGAAGCTAAATTGACTCTTAAATATGCAACTATTAAAGCCCCGATCAGCGGGGTGGTTACAAATAGGCAGGTATCCATAGGTCAAACTGTTGCTTCAAGTTTTGCGTCTCCCACGCTGTTTAGTATAGCTAATGACTTAACAAAAATACAGGTATACGCGACTGTAGATGAGTCTGATATCGGCAGTGTAAGTGTCGGGCAATCGGCTAATTTTACGGTAGAAGCTTACATAGATGATAATTTTTCAGGGACAGTTTCGCAAATTAGACTGACTCCGCAAATCGTTCAGAATGTTGTAATGTATACTGTGATTATCGACGTTAAAAATGATAGTCTAAAACTTTTGCCGGGTATGACGGCTAATGTAAATATACGTGTCGGGCAAAAAAATAATGTTTTAAAAGTATCTGACCTTGCTTTAAGATTTCAACCACCGGCAAGCTTAATTGACTCAACTAAGCTGAAAGAAATGCGGGATTCGCTCAAGAAAAATCCCAAAAAACAAGAAGGAACGTCTTATCAGGGAAATAGAGATGAGAACGGCGCAAAAAAATTAGGCGATACGGGGCAAATATCTGAAGGGCAAAACGGACAGGGCATGCTTGCTGAAATAGAAAGAAATAAATTTCAAACAATTAGAGATTCAATTCTTAAAGCTGACGGCGGAAAGTTGAGCAAAGATCAGATGACGGCTGAGTTTAAGAATGCATATGACAAAATGAAAAAATCCGATAGCAAGTATCCCCAGTTTCAGAAAAGTCCGGATGATATTACAAATAAAATTAACAAGGGCAGAATTTGGATATTAAACTCGAAAGGGAAATTGGTACCTATATTTGTTAAAACGGGCTTGGACGATGGAATAGAATCCGAAATTATTTCGGGAAGTTTAACGGTAGGAGAACAAATATTAATTAGTGCTGATTCAAACAATGATCAAAATAATACGCAGCAAAAAAATCCGCTTGCAGGTCAACAGCAAGGTCAGAATAGAGGAAGATAATTTTATATGGGAACTAATATTTCCTCCGTATCTGATGGGATAAATTCGGATGCAGCAAAGATTACCGGGGGAGAAAATTTTTCTCCGGGTCAGGCTCCTTTTAATGATGGTTTGATTAAAATCGATCACCTTGAAAAGACTTATGCGATGGGTGATGTGGAAGTTCATGCACTAAGAGGAGTCTCTTTTAACGTGGTTTGCAAAGAATTTGTTGCAATCATGGGCGCTTCGGGATCAGGCAAATCTACTTTCATGAATATTCTCGGCTGCCTTGATAAACCAACTAGCGGAACTTATATACTTGATAATATAAACGTAGGTAGTCTTTCAAGGGACGAATTGGCATTTATCAGGAACAAGAAAATAGGATTTGTATTCCAGGGATTTAATTTACTCAGCCGCACTACTGCATTAGAAAATGTAGAACTCCCCTTATTCTATAACTCGACTTCGACCAAATTGCGGAAAGAAAAATCAATTGAGGCATTAAAGAAAGTCGGGCTTGAAGAAAGAATTTATCATTATCCCAATCAACTATCGGGAGGACAACAGCAGCGGGTTGCTATTGCAAGAGCTCTTGTAAATGATCCTTCTATTGTTCTTGCCGATGAACCAACGGGAAACCTTGATAGCAAAACAAGTATTGAGGTGATGGAAATATTTCAGAAGCTGAACGAGCAAGGAATCACTATAATTCTTGTTACGCATGAACCTGATATTGCATTATTTGCAAAACGGCATATAATTTTTCGTGACGGGAAAATAATATCCGATAAATTTAATGCTGAGCCAAATAAGGCATCCGAAGTACTTAAAACAATTTCATCAATTGATGATGAGGTGAAGGTATGAAAGGATTGAATATATTACTTGCGGCTTTTCGTGCTTTGCAGCGGAATAAATTACGTTCTTTTCTTACAATGCTTGGTATAATAATTGGTGTGGGGGCAGTTATTACAATGCTTGCAATAGGGCAGGGTGCAGAATACTCGGTAAAAGAACAAATTGCTTCACTCGGCACGAATGTGCTTATCATATTTCCGGGTTCACAGCAGCAGGGCGGATTAAGAGTTGGTGCAGGCTCAATGACTACTTTAACTCAAGGGGATGCTCAGGCTATTCAGACTGAATGTCCCGCAGTTGCATATGTTTCGCCCGATACAAGAGCAAACGGTCAAGTGATTGCGGGAAATTTAAATTGGGCTACTGGGATCGAGGGAGTCGGTACCGATTATTTACAAATAAGAGTGTGGGATATTCAATCTGGAAATTATTTTACCGATCAGGATGTAAAAGCGGCTGCTAAAGTCTGCGTTCTCGGAACGACTGTAGCCAATAATTTATTCCCTGACTCGGATCCCGTAGGTCAAACTATCAGGATAACAAATGTTCCGGTTAAAGTAAGCGGTGTTTTGGCGACGAAAGGTCAAAATGCAATGGGGCAGGATCAGGATGATATTATTCTTGCTCCATATACAACAGTGTTATACAGGCTTTCCCGCTTTCCTTACTTAAGAGAAATAATTGTGTCTGCAACCAGTTCAATCGATATTGAGTTGGCACAGAAACAAATAACGGATTTATTAAGGATGAGGCATAAAATTGTCGGTTTTGATGATGATGATTTTACTATTCGAAATCAATCTGATTTAGCCAGCGCTGCTACTTCCACCTCTCAAATACTTACTATTTTATTAGCGAGTATAGCTTCTGTTTCATTACTCGTCGGTGGAATTGGAATTATGAATATTATGCTTGTCTCCGTTACGGAACGAACAAGAGAAATAGGGATTAGAATGTCTGTAGGCGCAAGAGGAAAAGATATCTTAACTCAATTTTTAATAGAAGCCCTGGTTTTAAGTTTACTTGGAGGCATAACAGGAATTATATTTGGCGTTGCAGGATCAAAAATAATTTCCAGTTTTGCCGGATGGCCTACATTTATTACAGCGTTTTCTATCGTATTATCTTTTGGTTTTTCAATTCTTGTAGGATTATTCTTCGGATTTTATCCTGCGAGAAAAGCTTCTATGCTTAACCCGATTGATGCGCTTAGATATGAATAAATACTCAAGTATACTCATATTTATAACAATGAATTAATGGAGCCTTAAAAAGCAATAAACTTAATTTGTTACCTAAAGCTATATCAGCAATCTTTTAGTAGGCTTACCATTTATTTAAATGAATCCGGGATTCGTTGAATCTATCTTCTGTTTTAACTTCTTCTGCCGGGTATCCCAATGAAATTATAGAAACCGGGACAATATTTTCGGGGATTTCATAATATTTTTTTATTCCTTCAACAGTATCCTTATTGGGATAAGAGCTTACCCACACGCCGCCCAAGCCCAATTCATGTATTGCAAGCAATGCATTTTGTGTTGCAGCAGAGCAGTCCTGAACTAAGTAGTCAATATTCATCTCAGTTTTAAGATCACCGCAAACTATTATTGCAAGCGGCGCTTTCAAAATCATTTCCGCATGCGGGTTTATCTTGAAAAGATGATCAATATCTTCTCTTTTATTTAAAATTATAAAATGCCACGGTTGGTAATTCATAGCAGAAGGAGCATACATAGCCGCCTTAAGTATTTGATTAATTTTCTCTTTAGAAACTTTCTTTTTCTTGTATTGTCGAATACTTCGTCTGGACATAATTACTTTAAGTGCATTCATTGATATTCCATGATTTTGAAGATTATATAATCAAAATTAAATAAACATGCGGTTAATGGCTATACTATAAGAAATTTCCCACAGGATAATGCATACGAAAAATAAGTAATAAGTTTGAGCATTTATAAACAAAACAATCAATAAATTATTTGTGAAATTATTATAATATACCGGTTCTGTTTCTGTCAATCCAATAGCCCCAGGCTATTATCAGCCATTGACTAAATCCTGATATTGTAATTGCTTTTATTGAAGGAGGCGGCGGTCCTATAATATCCATAACATAAGTAATGGAAAGAAATATTAATAAAGCCCACAATAGAATTTGTCCTTTTTTGTTTATGGCTTTTGTCGATGTAAAATAAAAGTAAACTCCAAACAAAAAAATGAAACCTTCTACTATAATTATAAACGTCAATGAGTTCCATAAGCTTAGACCTACTTTAATATTACTGCCCGGAACTAATTGCAAATCTGGGAAATGAGATATTAGATCCAGTATCCAATGACTTAGGACAACTAAAGCTAAAACAATTGAGTAATTAATATCCTTCCTGAAAGCATAATAAATTAGCCCGAAAAGCAAAGCCCAGATTACTGCAGCTATTAAGCTGTGAGAAAACGGGTAATAAATAAAATGCAGTGTTTGAAAAGCTTTAGCGGTTGGTTCTATTGTAACTTTTTCTATACCGAAAAGAATAAATACCGGCCAGAGTATGTCAAGAAATTGTGCAGCAAGAAATAGTGTCCCAAGTGAAGGCGTTTTACACGGCTTAGCTTTAGGGAAAGTTAATTTTTTAGCCGCAAAACCTATTCCATAATGACCGATAAACATATTATTATACTTATAAAATTAATATTGAAATGCTGTCATTAAATTTAACTCTGGTATAGTAATCAAGCAATAGAATATTTATTTAAACTTTATATTTTGTAAATTTGTCCAACACAAATATTTTAGAAAACAAAGAAATAGTGAACATGAAAATACTCGAATTAAAAAATTTAACTAAACGATTCGGAGAATTTACTGCGGTCAATTCAATATCATATTCAATAAACAAAGGCGAAATATTTGGTTTAGTTGGTCCAAATGGTGCGGGAAAAACAACAACAATAAAAATATTGACTACTCTATTACCTGCAACTTCCGGTGAAGCTTATATAGGCGGATACGATGTAACCCGTAACGCTTCAAAAGTAAGAAGGATTATCGGGTATGTTCCACAGCTTCTTTCCGCAGATGGGAACCTGACGGGTTATGAAAATCTTCTTGTTTTTGCCAAACTTTATGATATCCAATCAAAAGAAAGGAAAAAAAGGATAATTGATTCGCTCCATTTTATGGGTCTTTCCGATTCGGCAAACAAGCTTGTTAAAAGTTATTCCGGCGGAATGATTAGACGATTGGAAATTGCACAGTCTGTTCTTCATAAGCCTTTAGTTCTTTTTCTCGATGAGCCTACAGTAGGGCTTGATCCTGTTGCGAGAGAAACTGTGTGGGAATATGTAAAGGTTTTAGCATCCGGAGGAACAACCGTACTAATGACAACCCATTATATGGAAGAAGCAGATGCAATTTGCACAAGAATTGCAATTATGAATAAAGGAAATATTGCTGCAATTGGTTCTCCTTTGGAATTGAAGGAATCCATTGGGGACGCAGATGCGACTTTAAATAAAGTATTTGAATATTATATAGGAAAATTATTAGAATCTGAAGAACCGGAAGGAAATTTTAAAGATGTATCAAGAACAAGGCGTGTTGCAAAAAGACTTGGATAGAATACAAACGGAAAATGTTGGTCCAATTAAGTGGATTATAGGTTTTATAAATAAAACTTTTGTCATAGCAGAACTGGAAGTTAGGAAGCTTAGACATGATCCGACGGAATTATTAACAAGAGCGGCCCAACCGGCATTGTGGATGCTGGTATTTGGGGAGGTATTTACACGTTTAAGAGCAATACCAACCGGCAATATGAGTTATATGGATTTTATGGCTCCGGGCATTCTCGCTCAGAGTGTCTTATTTGTCGCTATTTTTTACGGCATATCAATAATTTGGGAAAGAGACCTCGGAATAGTTCATAAATTTCTTGCCAGCCCGATTCCAAGAGCTTCCATAGTCTTAGGAAAAGCACTTTCTGCAGGAGTAAGAGCGGTATCGCAGGCTATAATAATATATCTCCTCTCATTATTGCTGCATGTAAGACTTTCATGGGATCCGCTTAATCTTTTAGGAATTTTATTCGTTGTTATAATAAGTGCAGCACTGTTTTCTACCTTCTCATTAAT
>PLNZ01000066.1 GCA_003142915.1 Ignavibacteriales bacterium
TGAGCCAGGATATTCAGCTTGCACGTGATTACGCCGATAATATTATTAATACGGTGAGGGAGTCGCTTCTTATTCTTGATAAAGATTTAAGAGTTCTTTCAGCTAACCGGTCGTTTTATAAAATGTTTAATACAATCAGTGAACAAACAGTAGGCAGGTTTATATACGAACTTGATAATAAAAATTGGGAGATACCTCAACTGCGGGAACTTCTTGAGGAAATAATCCCCAAACACAATTTTTTTGAGGATTATGAGGTGGAATACAATTTTGTAAATGCAGGCAGGGAAAAATTACTATTGAATGGCCGCCAGATATTTCACGGAGAAAAAGAAACTAAACTCATTCTTCTTGCAATCCAGAGACAAAGTATAAAATAAAGCGACATAAATAAAATGAAACATACAAAAAAAGTAAAAGAAAAAACTATTAGCAAAAAAGCGAAGATTAAAGCCAAACCAAAATCTAAAAAGCCAGCTGCCGAAAAAATTAAGGATGTTCAAAGGTTGGTACATTTGCTCCAGGTTCACCAAATTGAGCTGGAACATCAAAACCAGGAACTTAGAATTACGCAGGAAGAGCTGGAAGTGTCGAGAAATAAATATGTAAACCTCTTTGATTTTTCACCAATTCCCTACTTTACTATAGACCCGGATAGTAAAATTAAGGAAGTAAATTTAAACGCAAGTAAAATGTTTGGAATTGACCGAAGCAAATTAATCGGTAAGCGTTTTATTACTTATATCCCTCCCGATGAAAAAGATATTTTTAATTCTTTTATTAAAACTGTTTTTAACTCCCCCGGGAAACACTCTTGCGAATTAAGAGTGATTAACAAAGATAAGCGCGTATTCAATGTTCTACTGGAAGGTTTAGAATTAGACAACACACTGGAACCGGATCAAAAATGCCAGGTTGCTTTAATCGATTTGACGGAATATAAGAATATAGAAAATTCTTTTAAAAAAACCACCGAAGAACTTAAATTGCTTAACACTACTAAAGATAAATTCTTCTCAATCATAGCGCATGATTTAAGAAGCCCTTTCCAGTCTCTCTTGGGTTCTTCAGAATTACTTGCTACGGAAATTGAAAATTTATCGCATGAAGAGATAATATTATTTAGTAAGGGGTTAAATAGTAATTTGATAAATCTATACGGCCTTCTGGATAATTTGCTCCATTGGTCACTGATGCAAAGAAACGTGCTTGAGTATAAACCGGTAAATCTTAACCTCTATGATATTGTTAGTAAAATAATTGTAATATCAAATCAGAGCGCTATGAAGAAAAATATTTCCATATCCACTAATGTCGATACCGGAATCTTCGTTTATGCAGATGCTGATATGCTTCGCACAATTGTTCAGAACCTTTTAATAAATGCAATCAAATTCACCCAGACAGAAGGGCGGATTATTATTTCATCTACCGGGAAAGACGGTTTTGTTGAAGTGTCAGTCCGTGACACCGGAATAGGAATCGAACCGGAAAAATCTTCCGGGCTGTTTAACTTCAACACGCTATTTTCAACCGACGGAACGGACGGAGAGAAAGGAACCGGACTTGGATTACCCCTTTGCAAAGAATTTGTTGAAAGAAACGGTGGTAAAATTTGGGTCGAAAGTGAATTAGGGAAAGGATCGGAGTTTACATTCACTATACCCAAAACAATTTCATAAATATATCATCATCTTATGTTGCAAAGAGTTTGTTTTAGAATTATTCCAGTATCATTGACGAAGGTAAAATGATTACAAGAGAATTAAAGTTTTACCAAAATTGTGATTTTCTTTCGAACAATAGGATGCGTAATGAAAAAAATCCGAATACTGCTTACCGAAGGTAACAGGTTTCTGCGTGACGGCATTGCGGAAATGATTAAAAAGCAGCCTGATATGCATATTATTGCTTCTGTTGGTAATGGCGAAAACATATTACTGATGATGGAAAAGTTTCATCCGAATATAGTTCTTTTCGATCTCGGTTTACGGAGTCATGACAGTTTGGAAGTAGTAAAATTAATTAAGAATCATTTTCAGAAAACCAAAATAATAATAATGGATCTTATACCGCTTCAGGCAGATGTTTTTGAATTTGTCCGGGCGGGAGTATCCGGATTCATTCTCAAAGATGCAAACGTTTCTGAATTTTTTAAAACTATCCGGTCGGTTTATCAGGGCGCTCAGGTTTTACCGCCTAATTTAACCGGTTCACTTTTTTCACAAATCGTT
Organism: Ignavibacteriales bacterium; assembly: GCA_003142915.1. GTDB lineage: Bacteria > Bacteroidota > Ignavibacteria > Ignavibacteriales > Ignavibacteriaceae > FEN-1297. The sequence goes on from PLNZ01000066.1 coordinate 2,235, forward strand.
GAAAATGCAATTACCGAGTCCAAACCTTCCGCAATCATCGAAGCGGTTCGTATGACAAAACGTGAACGGCAAGTGATTGAATTAATATCCGATGGCTGCTCCAATAAAGAGATTGCGCAATACCTTCATATATCGACATTTACAGTAAAGAGCCACGTTCATAACATACTTGAAAAATTAGCTCTTAATACACGTGTGCAGATTGCAAAACACGCCCATCTCTCCGGCTCATACAAGGCTGAAACAGATAATACTTAACTAATCAGCGAGCAATTATCTGCCATAAACCTACCCAAAAGATGTAGTTCCTTTTTCATCCTTTTGCTCGATTGAATTATCTTCTTTCATTTTTTATTTTTTTTCATATGAAAAAAATTAAACTTTTATTAATTGAAGACAACCGGCTGCTCCGCAATGGAATTATTGCAATGCTTAAAAACCAGCCTGATATTAATATTATTGCGGCATCGGGAAACGATAATAATACTGCTATAAAAATCCGGCAACTAAAGCCGGACATAATTCTTTTAGACTTAGGTCTCCGCAACCAGAATAGCTTGACTGTGGTAGAGGCTGTAAAAAAAGATTTTCCCAAAGCAAAAGTGATTGTGATGGATCTTGCACCTGCGCAGGGAGATATAAATCTTTTTGTTAAAGCGGGTGCATCCGGTTTTATTTTAAAAGAAGCCTCACTTGATGATTTTCTTGTTACCATTCATGCAGTCGCAGAAGGTTCAAACGTACTTCCGCCTAATTTAACCGAATCTCTTTTTTCCCACATAGTAGAGCATGCACTTAAAGGAGGTAAAATAAAATTGAAAGAAGCTGTTCGTATGACAAAACGGGAACGCGAGGTTATCGGATTAATTGGCGAAAGTTTAAGTAATAAGGAAATCGGTCAGAAGCTGCACGTTTCAACCTTTACCGTCAAGAGCCATATTCATAACATAATGGAAAAGCTTGTATTGCATACACGTTTGGAAGTTGCAAATTATTCATACTCAACCAGAAATCTAAAAAAGATTGAAAAAAATATTTCAATGGCTAATTAAAAATTAATCAATAAGAGAAAATAAAATGAGCAAAGATTGAGACAATAAAGGTGGTTCAAAGAAAGAACCGGCAAAAACTATGAAAGAGAAAAAGGCGGCTAAAAGAGACAAGAAAAATGAAAAAACGAACCATATAATTATCAACGAAATTCACAGTTAAGTTTTGGATAAAGGCTGCTTATTGAAAATAAAGAACCGCTGATAGATAATTTTAGATATTTAATGATATAACTAAAATGGGAAAAATAATTTTGCAGAAGTCCCAAAATGAAAACCGGGGAACAGAAATCATCCCGGAAATTTTTTCAGAGACTACTTCTGATTCGGCAATTAAAAAATTCTTCTTAGAAGTATATTCGCTTACAATTTTTACATTGCGCTTTTTCAAAGAAGTATGCAAACCGCCGTATGAGTTTAATGAACTGGTGAAACAATCTTTTTTGATCGGTTATAGGTCTCTTCCCCTGATAGGTATTACGGGCTTTATTATAGGGCTTGTGCTTACGATTCAGTCAAGACCCGCTATGGCAAAGTTTGGAGCGGAATCGTGGCTGCCTGCAATGGTAGCAGTTACAATTATACGGGAAATAGGTCCGGTTATAACTGCGTTAATCTTTGCGGGAAAAGTCGGATCGGGGATAGGGGCAGAGCTGGCATCAATGAATGTGACCGAACAAATTGATGCGATGCAAGTATCCTGTACAAATCCGTTTAAATATCTTGTTGTTACAAGGATTCTTTCTGCAACCTTGATGCTTCCGCTACTGGTAGTTTTTGCCGATGCTATCGGTTTATTTGGAGCATTTGTCGGCGTTAACTTAAAAGGGAATGTAAGCATTCATTTGTTTTTTTCTCAGATATTTCAAAACCTCCAGTTTCAAGATCTGTTTCCGGCTTTCATCAAAACTTTTTTCTTTGGATTTGCAATTGGATTAATAGGAAGTTATAAAGGATATAATTCATATAAGGGAACTGAAGGAGTGGGGAAAGCGGCTAACTCAGCGGTAGTTTTCTCATCTTTAATGGTTTTTATAATAGATATGATAGCGGTGCAAATTACAAGTTTGTTTCAAAACTAAACCGGGTAATTAGAAGAATGACAGCTAATGTAACCTCTATAATAACTGAACATGATGACAGGCAAAACGGCCTTGTTGTGGTTAAGATGGAACATCTTAAAAAATCCTTCGGGAATAATCATGTGCTGCAGGATATTAATTTGGCGATTAATAAAGGAGAAAACCTCGTTATACTTGGAAAATCCGGAACCGGTAAATCGGTACTCATAAAATGTATTGTGGGATTGGTTGAGCTTGATGATGGCAAGCTTATTATATTCGGGCAGAATATTTCCGGTCTCAAGGATAAGGAACTGATCGAAATACGTAAAAAAATAGGATTCCTTTTTCAAAGCGGTGCCCTGTATGATTCTATGACAGTTAGAGAAAATCTTGAATTCCCGCTTAGAAGACAATTACATTCAATGCCGAAAGAGGAAATGAATTCGCTGGTAAAAGAAGCATTGGAAAATGTAGGACTTGCTGAAGCAATTGATATAACACCTTCAGAACTTTCCGGCGGTATGCGCAAAAGATTGGGTTTAGCCCGGACATTGATTTTAAAACCTGAAATCATGCTTTATGATGAACCTACAACCGGGATGGATCCCATAACATCAAAAGAAATAAGTAATCTTATACTAGAAGTACAAAAAAAATATAATACTTCTTCCATCATTATCACACACGATATTGAATGCGCCAGGCTCACGGCAAATAGAATTATAGTAATAAAAGATGGAATTTGCGCTGCAGAAGGATCATATACCGATCTCGAAAATTCGGCAGATGCATGGATAAGAGCATTTTTTGAATAATACATCGGACAAATTTTAAGAGTAGGTCAAATGAAAAAAGACTCACGTAATAAAATCAAGCTGGGAATATTTATTTCCCTGGGAATAGCTGTATTTATTTTAGGAATATATTTCATAGGTGAAAGGCAGCAATTATTCAGAAAAACCTTTCATGTAAGCGGAATCTTTAAAAATGTCTCCGGACTGCAGGCAGGATGCAATGTATTGTTCGCAGGAATAAATGTAGGGACAGTGGAAAATATTAGTATAATTAGCGATACCTCCGTTATTGTAGAAATATTAATTGATGAAAATACCCGGAGGTTTATAAAAAAGGATGCGGTTGCAAGCATTGGTTCGGATGGACTTATGGGAAATAAAAATTTAGTTATAAATCCCGGAACAGGCAGGGAAATGGAAATTGAAAACAACGATACTGTCGAAACAATCCAGCCAATTAATATGGATGATGTTTTAATGTCATTAAAAACAACTATTGACAATACATCCCATATCACAAATGATTTGTCCAAGGTTACAAGCAATTTACAATCAGGAAATGGAACTATAGGAAAACTGTTAATGAATCAATCATTGGCGCAAAGTTTCGATTCAACTTTTGTTAATTTGAAAGAAAGTTCAGCCGGGTTTAAATTACTTATGGATAAAGCAAAAACAAGCTGGCTGCTGTGGAGTTTTTAAATGTAAAAACTATAGTTAAAATCTTTACATGAAATTAATTTCGTTAACTAAATCCGGCAGCATTAGGATTGACTCCCCCAAAAGATGTAGTTCCTTTTTCATTCCTTTGCTCTATTGATATACTTTTCTACTATTCACAAATTCTACTGTAGATAATTATCTTTATTTTAAATTAATAATAAACTCTGCTATGCAACTTGATTATTGCGGCATCTGGAAATAGAGTGAATTAAGTCGTAAAAAAGCAATCTTTATTAAATAAGAGAGCAACTTAAGCTGCATACATTATTGAAAGATGATTACTATAAAAAAGATAACAAGAATTTCAATGCAACCAATATCATTATTCCGGTGGCAAACAAATAATTTAGTTAGGGAAACGCATGAAAAACATATTTATAGGTATTCTTAGTTTAGTATTCTTAGCTTTCATCAATGGTTGTTCCCATAATACAAACCCCCAGTGCCGTATCCGAAATGAACAATTGAATAAAATCAATGTGAATATACAGACATCAACTGGCAATAAATTCAGCATAAACGATGTTGAACCCGGGCAAACAACGGACTATCAAACAGCCTCTGAAGGAAATATAACTGCGACAGCTATTATTCAGAATGAGTCGGTATCGTTCCTTGCAGTAAAGAATACTCACTACACAATTGTTATTAGTACAGGTAAATCACCTTCACTGCAAGTCGATCAATAATTGTGTATGTAAATGCCATAAGGATAAACCGACACAGTTACATATATAAAAGTGGTCAATTATTCTTTCTCTTAAGGAATTCGAAAGAAGACTGTTAATATATTCTAAGGATTAGATTAAAATGAATTTATCGCCGGAATCTCGATATCATCCAAAGGTTGTCTCAATCAAAAGATGTAGTTCCTTTTTCATCCCTTTAGGCGATTTACATATTCACAATATTTACATATTTTTTTAACAAGTAGATAACTGTAACTAATTTATAATAGGAGTTAATATAAAATGAACAAAATAATAAACCTTTCTAAGATGTGGTTAATACCAATGCTGCTGGTTATGATTATGGCTGG
>PLNZ01000266.1 GCA_003142915.1 Ignavibacteriales bacterium
GGGTGACACAAAAATAATTTTACTATGTCACTTCTTCACTTTAGCCAGACACTTTTCAACTAAACTAATTAAATCATCTTTCGTAAAAGGTTTTGCTAAATAATCATCAAAACCCCCGCTTAAAAACCGTTCCTTCTCCCCGAACATAGCGTAAGCAGTAACTGCTATAATCGGTACACATTCAAATCCCTGAATTTTTCTTATTTGATGCATTGCTTCAACACCGTCAATACCTGCACCGAGGTTTATATCCATAAGGATTAGCTTGAAGTGTCCCTTTGATGCAAAGGCAATACCGGATATACCATCTTCAGCTTCAATTATTTTCACGTAACTTATTAAACAATGATTCATAAACAACCGGTTGGAGGAGTTATCGTCAATAATTAATACTTTTTGTAATCCTTTTTCTTGTGAAGTAGGCGGTTCAATTATTGTGGTTAATTTTTTTTCTTCAACCTGATGATGTATCAAATCCTTATTTNNGATTGAAAACACAGATCCTTTTCCGACATCACTTTCAACTTCTATATGACCCTTCATTAATTCGACAACTTTTTTTGCAATTGTTATTCCAAGCCCTGTTCCTTCATAACTTCTTCCATGACCTTCGCTTGCTTGTTGAAACTCATTAAAGATTTTATTTAAATTCTTCTTTGATATTCCAATGCCCGTATCAATTACTTTCGTAACTGCCCAATCCTGGTCTTGTTTTCTTTCATGATTCAATGTAACTAAAACGCCTCCTTCTTTTGTAAACTTGATTCCATTGTCCACCAAATGAAAGAGCGCTTTATCAAATAGTTCACTATCTATTTGAGCAGTAATATATGCATCACTAAGTTCTGTTTTAAGGAATAACCGCTTTGACTGAGCTATAGGTAAAAACGATTTTACTAAATCTTTAATTCCATCAGCAAGATTGTATGGCTGCAATTTAAATAACGATATTGCCGCTTCAAGTTTGGAGATTTCTAAAATTTCACTTAAAGTGCTGTTTAATCTTTGTCCTCCTTCCATTATGTTTTTAACAAATTCCAGGTGTTCGGGATCATTTAATTCCTGCTGAAGCAATTCTGCAAATCCAAGTATAGAAACCAAGGGCGTTCGAAATTCATGGCTCATATTAGAAAGGAAACAATTTTTTAAGTGGTTCATTTCTTCGGCTTGTTCTTTTGCTTTGATCAATTCTNNTCCTCGGCTTTTTCTTTTGCTTCGATCAATGCTTTCTCAGCAAATTTGCGCTCGGTGATGTCTTGCATAGTTACACGAATGCCTATGATATTATCCAACGTATCGCGAAGAATTATTTCTTCTGTTAAAACCGGAAATATTGTCTGGTCTTTACGGCAATAAACACGTTCTCCAGATTTTGTTGGAGGATATATTCCATCCATTTTTCCCAAAACACGCTGATGGAATATTTCTTCGTCTCTAACAAAGTTCCAAACAAATTGCCCAATCATTTCTTCTTCAGTATAACCAAGCATGTCGAGTTCAGTGCGGTTAACCCTCGTGATGCGCCCATCGGCATCCAGTTCATGGTAGCCAACCGGGGCATTGTCAAACAGATCTTTGAAGTTTTTCTCTTTTTCCTGAAGCGCTTTCTCCGCCTGTATACGCTCGGATTCTTTCTGAATGTATTCAAGCGCAAAAGAAATATCAGTTGCCATTTCATCAAGTAAACTAATTTCTATCTCATCGAAAAAATCAACCTCATTTGAATAGATACAAAAGCCGCCGATTACTTTTCCAAGAACTATTAGAGGGAATACTCCCAGGGATCTAAATTTCAAAGAAAAAGAGTTCTGTTTCCAGGCATCTGTTAAACTTTTGTCAGCAGCTATATTGTTTGAAATAAAATGTTTACCCGATTGCATTACATTTATAATAGGATTATGATCAGGACTTACTTCTATTAAATTGTTTGCTAAACCGGCAGTAGTAGAGGTCGCAATTTTCTTTGTTTTATTATTCAAGATACCAATCCAGGCGCTCTGAAATTTCCCTTCATCAACTGCTATAAGGCATGCATCCTGCAACAATTGTTTCACATCATGAATTCGTACAATGGCTTGATTGATGTTACTCAGTACTGCATAGACGCGGTTTAATTTTTTAATTCCTTCTTCAGCGCGCTTACGAATAGCAATTTCTGCAGACAGCTCTGTCGTTCTTTCCGCTACCGCTTCTTCTAAGTGATCATTAAGTTTTTTTAGATCAAATTGTGTCTTTATCAATTCATCATTTCTCTGAACTGCCGCTTCATAAGTCGAAATAAGCAACGTAAGCATTTGCTGCTGACTTGCAGTGATAAAACGCCGTTTACTTCCCAGTACTATTTCCACTCCTATCCTTACTCTCTCATTTTTGTAGATTTCCTTATTTGCAAGGATCTGTTTAATATGTGAGATAAGATAACTTTCGCTATAAGGCTTAGTTATAAAATTATCGGCTCCGCAGGAAATTCCTTCAAGCACATCTTCCGACCGGGAAAGAGATGTTAGGAGAATAACAGGAATGTCAAAAGTTTTCTCATCAGATTTTATTTCTTTACATAATTCATAACCGTCCATTTCAGGCATTATAATATCGCTTATAATTAATGACGGTTTGTTTTCCGAGATGAGTCTTAAAGCTTCTTTACCATTATTAGCCAACATAACTTTATAATTGTTCTTCTCAAGAAGATGCTTCAATTGTTTAGCTTGAGTTGGACTATCCTCGGCTATTAAGATTTGATCAATATTATTTTCATAATTCTTTTTGTCTTTCATAGAATGCCCACATTATTTTTTTTAATTAAAGCAGTAAGAGCTGTTGTTATATCTTCAGGCGAAAGAATATATGTTGCTGCATTAAGTTTTATTGCCTCGCCGGGCATACCATGAACAAGAGAACTCTCTTTATCCTGCACAAAAGTAACAGCGCCTTTTTCTTTCATTAATTTCAATTCATCTGCGCCATCCCGGCCCATTCCCGTTAGTAAAACACCAACTGCATCTGAGCCGAAGGCTTGTGCTGTTGTGCGAAAAAGGTAAGCAACTGAAGGACGCATACCATTTTCCTTTTCATGGTTGCTTAGCACAATTTTAGGGCCGCTTTCTACTCCCATATGAAAATTATCAGGAGCTATATAACCATGCCCCGGCAGGGGGAATTCGCCATGAGAAGCAATATGCACTGGAAATTTAGTTGTGTTCTTTAACCATTCAACAAAACCATCTGTGAACCCTTGTGAAATGTGCTGAACAATTAATATTGGAACTGAAATATTTTTAGGTAATCCCGAAAGAATTTTTTGTACTACAAGAGGACCGCCTGTGGAAGCGCCGATCGCAACAATCTGTATTGCAGTTTCTTCTCTAATTGATTTTTCGATTGTTGATTTAGAAGGAATATATTTTTGAATGTCATGTTTAATACGTCTGACCAATTTCACTTCGGACATTAATTTTAATGCCTGGATTAACTCTTGTATATCTTTTTTATAATCCGGATGATCAACACTGGGCGGCTTTTTTACTATTGCCAAAGCTCCCACTTCAATCATAGAAAATGAAAAAGCCACATCTTTCGCCGCTATACTTCCCGTAACAATTACTATTGGTAACGGGTTCGTTTCCATTATTATCCGTGTTGCTTCCTTACCGTCTAATTTCGGCATTTGCCAATCCATTGCAATTACATCCGGATTTAATTTTTTAGCCGCCTCTATGGCTTCTTCACCGTCACAAGCTACTCCGACAATCTTAAAGATCGGATCTGAGCTAATTGCGTGAATTAGTAATTGCTGCATTACCCGTGAATCTTCGGCAATAAGAACATCGATCATTATTATTTACCTTTTTATAAGTAGAATTTTTAATTCATATTTTTGTTTCATTTTCAACTATTCAGGCTATAGACTGTTAAACTATTAGCCTACAGTAGAATAGCCTATTGGCTTATTTCATAAAAGTTTTTTTATTACTTCCAACAAATTACTCTGATCAAAACTGCTTTTTATTATATAAGCGTTCGCGCCGGCATCTATCCCGTGTTCGCGGTCCTCTCTTGATTCAAGCGCAGTAACCAATACAACAGGCAATTCAAATAATTTTTTTTCTTTACGAATTTTTGAAGTAAGTTCAAAGCCGTTCATTCTCGGCATATCAACATCAGATACTATCAAATCGAATTCTTCTATCAAAACTTTCATAAATGCATCTACACCGTCAACAGCAGTCTCAACTAAATAACCCGCTGTTCCTACGATATCCTTTATTAAGCTGCGCGATGTAATAGAATCATCTACAACCAATATTTTGTATTTTTTTGCTGTCTCCTTTTCTTTTCCTTTTAATTCAATTAACGATACATCTTTTCGCATTGCAGATTTTATTAAGTCAGCAACATTTATTACAAGTACAACTTTCCCGGAACCGAGAACTGTAGCCCCGCTTATATTGCGAACACGACTTAATTGCTTCCCTAATTCTTTAACCAGGATTTGATATTCCTCTAAAATCTCATCTACAATAAATGCAATCTTTCTATCATCGTGTGCGAGAACTAATAATTGAAGAAAATTATAATGAGATTCTGAATCATTCTTTTTATTTGATTTAATATTTTCTCCATTCCCTATTCCCAATACACCGCCAAGATTAACAGCTGTAACTATTTCCCCGTCGATCATTATTGTATCTCTGTTCTCAACCGTTCTAATATCTTCACCGTTTACTCTTACTGCCCGTTTTACATTTATTGTAGGTACTGCAAATAAATATTCGCCGATGCGTACAAGAACACTCCTAAAGGTGGACAATGTTAATGGTAATACTAAACGGAATGTTGTTCCTATATCAGGTTTACTTTCTATAGAGACTGTTCCCCCAAGTTTTTCAACCTTCTCGCGTACTATTGCCAGACCTAATCCACGCCCTGATATGTCTGTAATTATTTGGCTTGTTGAAACACCTGACTGGAATATTAACATCAAAGTCTCTTGAGCATTTAGCTTCTCTAAAGAATCTTTAGTAATTACGCCTGCTTTGAGAGCTGCTGAACGAACTTTATCGAGCGCGATGCCGGCGCCGTCATCGGAAATTATAATTTCCAAATGGCGGCTCTCGGTCGCATTAAAACTTATTCTTACTTTCCCTTGCGGCGGTTTATTTAAGCGTATCCTTTCGTCAGGTTTTTTTATTCCGTGGTCAATACAGTTCCTTACCAAATGCATCAAAGGGTCTTTCAATTCTTCCAGAATCCGTTTGTCTACCTCAATCTCTTTCCCCAGTAAGCTTAAATCTATTTCTTTCCCTTGACTGCGTGCTAAATCCCTTACTAGTTTTGGCAACCCTTCAACTATTGTAGATACAGGAAGCATCAAGACACTTTTCATTGATTCAAGGTGATCATCAATCATCCGACCGAGTGAACGCTGATCATTTTCTAAAGCATGAGTAAGAGAAGCCATTTTGTTTTCCAACTCATTAAATTTTCCAATGTTCCAATCATTTATTTCCTTTGATTGAATTCCGCTTTCTGTGGAAAGATGGGCATACGATTTTCGTAATTCTGATTTCCATGGTTCTAGTAAATCATTTACGCTCTTCAGCTCGGCAATCCTTTGGGCAAACGCGATTTTAGATTGAATCATTTGTTCAGCTTGTAAAAAAAGAGGATCTAATTTTGCCGTTAGTATTCTTACAGTTTCTATTTGTGATGATTTCTCTTCAACTAATTCTGCTGCAGCAGGCGCATTGTCTGACGATAAAACAATACCGGCAGTTTCTTCAAATTGTTTCTTAACATCAGTTGATTTTGTTTCGACGCTTTTTCCGCCTTGATTTTCTTCTAAAATAGATTGCAGCTGAATTAATAATTTCATGTAGTTACCGGGAGTTTTTGTTCCGCCGCTTGAAACAATTTTAGAAACGTTATCAATTGCATTATGAATAAGATCAAATTGTGCGGAAGTTAAGGAGAATATTTCATTTTTTAATTTCCCGAATATGCTCTCCAGAACCTGGCAGATAGATTCAACATCCTGCATATTAATAGAACGGGCTGCGCCTTTTAAACTGTGTGCTTCGCGGAAAATTGTTTCAATCAATAAAGAGGACTTTCCGGTTTTTGCAGCTTTCTCTAATTCAATCAGACCTGAAGTTAGTCCGCGAATGTGTTCTTCTGCTTCAACACGAAAATCTATTTTAAGTTGTTTTAAAAACTCTTCATCTTCCATATTTATAATATTCACAGTCTTTATATTTTATACTGTTCTACCAATTGTTTTAGTTTTATACCTAACTCATGCAAATTTTTTGCCGCTTTTTCTGCTTGCATCATACTTGACGCGTTCTCTGTTCCGGCTTGATTGATGTTGTTCATTGCTAAACCAATTTGATCCATCCCGACAACCTGCTGCTGGCTCGATGCAACAATCTGCGTTGCTGCCTGTACCGATTCATTAACACTTTTTGATAACAACTTGATTGATTCGCCGGCTTGTGTTGATTGCTTAACTCCGTTTTCCACGGCTTTACTTGATTGCTCTGTTGCCATAACAGCGGCGCTTGTTGCTTTTTGTATATCATTTAAAATATTACGCACCTGAATTGTTGCTTGTTTTGACTGCTGTGCAAGATTTTTTATTTCCTGAGCAACAACTGCAAAACCTTTCCCTTGTTCTCCGGCTTTAGCCGATTCAATTGCGGCATTTACTGCTAACAAATTAGATTGATCGGCAACATCGGTTACTGAAGCAATTATTCCTCCGATCTGCTGGCTCTGTTCGCTTAAACGGACAATTGTATTTGCAACTGCTTCCATTTGATTTTGTATATCATTCATTCCGTTTATAGTTTCATCAACTGCTTTTTGACCGACCTGAGTTACTTGAGCGATTTGCTGTGCATTCTCTGAGACACGGCTTGCTTTTTGGCTGGAGAGTTGTGCCGCTTGACGGACTTCTTCAACTGTTGCCGTTGTCTCACTTATTGCCGTTGCTGTTTCTGCTGAGCCAGATGCAACTTGTGTTGTGGCTGCTAATATTTCACTCGCTGATGAACCAATTAAGTTGACTCCTTCAATAATATTTTTAATAGATCCGCGTAGTTTTTCTACCATCTTGCAAAAAGCAAGATTAAGTATTCCTACTTCATCTTTTCTTTCACCTGCTATTACCTCAACTTTCAAATTACCTTCTGCAATGAGCAAAGCAGTTTTTGTTATCCTGTTGAGCGGTTTTGCAATTGTTCTATTTAACAATATTATCATTATTATGCTTAAAAACAGCGCTGCTATTCCAAATATCATAAAAAGAAGTATTGACGAATCTGCTTCTTTCATATCAAGTTTTAGTTTTTGATCGGAATCTTTATATGCCTTTATGTTTAAATCTGTTAATATTGTTCTGATTTTTTCAAAACGATCGCCCTGTACTCCGGTTCCCAATATTTTGGCTTCTTCAATTTTCCCATCTCTAATTAATTTAATCACTTCATTTCTTGTCTCCTGGTATGCGCTAATATTATCCTTCAATTCTTTAAACTGACTTTGGGCGGCTGAACTTGTATCCAGTCTGACCAGTTTTTCGACACCATCATTAATTTTTTGCGCATTTTCATATATAGTTTTTTCGATTGCCGACTGATCAGATTTCTTCTTAGTAAGCATCATATCCAGAATTGAGGCTCTATTGATGAACTGGTCGGCTCTTAGATCGCCAAGAACATTATCAATTGTAAATTGGACATCGTGCAGTTCCTTCTCAGATTGAGTTATATCCTGGATACCGCGGTAGGCAGCAATAATTACCACCAACAACATTAACCAGATCAATCCAAAACTTAATAGTAATTTTGTGCGGGTAGATAGGTTAGTAAAATATTTCATTATTATTTTTCCTTTTTTAAAAAAATTTATTCTGCTTCCTGATGTATTATAATTCTTTCATCATCGAGAATTTTTACAGCATCAAGGATTATAATATGATCGTTGGTTATTCCTCTCAAATACTCTGCCCCAATTTCATTTGTTGAAACAGGCAAACTCTGAACTGAATCAAGTGATATTGAACGCGTGCCGTGAATGATATCTGCCAGGATGCCAAACTCCATCCGTTCATTGCGGATGATAATAACTTTATTCAATTCCCCTAAACCTTTTTCCGGCAGGTTGAAAAATTTTTTGAGATCAATTACCGAAATAATTTGACCGCGCACGTTCACAATTCCAAGTACAAAAGATGGAATTCCGGGCAGAGTTGTAAAATCTTTCAGCGGATAAACCTCGCGGATAAATGCAGTTTCAATTCCATAAATTTCCGAAGCTAAACTGAATTCGATGATTTCTATAAATTCTTTTTGAGAAGTTTCATCTTCTTTTTCAACCGCTAAAGCTTGCGCCCTTGCTTTTAGTATGGATCGTTTTTCTTCCGGTAGTAGTATAATTTTGTGATCAAGAGATTCTTGCAATGAATTAACTCTGCTTCTAATTTCGTTCCAATCAATTTTTGCCTTATCCGGTTGTTCGGATTCAGTCCGAGTTTTCCTCATAAATACGCTCTTGTTTGGATAGTGGCATTTATTATTTCTTTAAATCTGCCGGCTGTTAGTCCTTCAGATTCAAATAGAATATCTTCCTGGCTGCACTTATTTAGTATCGCCAGAACATTTTCATAACACTTTTTTGCATTACCATAATTTCCGAGAAGCTGATATATGTTTCCTAATGAATAGTATGATAAAACAAAGTTTGAGTCCAAATATATTGCGCGTTTCAGCGATGCGACCGCTTCATTTAATTGATTGTTTTCCTGAAGAATTGTTGCATACAAATAATACAGTTTTGGGTCCAGTTTGTCCGCGGAAATTGCCTTTTCACATGATTTTAATGCCCCGGAAAGTTTCCCTTGATTTGCGTAAGCTCGTATTAAAAGTATTTGTTCTTCCGGTGTTTGATCTTCTTTCTGAAGTTTATCAATTACATCAGCGTAGCTGCCTTGAGAATAGAATGATAATGCTTCTTCATAAGTTGAATTTATATGCACAGGTTTCTCTATTTCCGGAAGAATTTCATTTTCAATTTTCCGGACTACGAATTCTGCCTCTTCAATAGTATTGATTGGCTGCAAAGGTAATTGAAATATTATTGGTTTTGGTTCGTCGTATATAACCGGAGCTGCCTGCTGAATTTTGGTTTTCTTAGAAGTTTTTTTATAAAGAACCATTCCGGGAAAATTAACCGCTGCAAATTCAGAGAAATATTGAAGAGAAAGTTCACTTGCAGAAACTACAAGATAACCCTCTTTTACAAGTGAATTATATAAACCGCGCACAACTTGCTTAACACGATTCTGTGTAAAATACATAAGTACGTTACGGCAAAAAATTATATCCATTGCATTTGTATTATTCAGCGGCGATGGGAAAACATCTTCAGCCAAATTCTGATATTCAAATTTTACCATATTTTTGATTTCAGAAACGATCTCAAACTTATTATTCTCTTTATGTAAGAAATATTTTTCTTTTAACCAAATTGGTGTGCCTCGAAAGGACCATTGGCTATATTCGCCGGTTGCTGCTTTGCGTAAAATACGGGGGCTAATATCTGTTGCAAGAATTGTAATATTCCAATCTTTAATATTTGGAATCAATCTGTTGAGAACTATTGCAATTGAATATGCTTCCTCGCCGGTTGAACACCCTGCGCTCCAAATTCTTATTCTTTTCTCTTCCCGGCGCAAATGAATTAATTCAGGAAGAATTTTTTGTTCTAATACTTCAAAGGTTTCGTGTTCACGCCAAAAATATGTTTCATTAATTGTAAGATGAGTAGTTAATATTTCTATATGTTCGTGTGTCAAAGGTGAAGATAGTATGCGTTGAACAAAATTTTCTACTTCTTTATAACCGAACTCTTTTGCAGCTGAAGCAATATTACGTTCCAGATCATCCCATTTGTTCTTGGGGAAATGTAGTGCAAGCTTATCGGCGATAAATTCGCTCAGTTGCAATAAAATATTTTCTGAAAGAGTATGCTTCATACTTCGTTTTCGTTAAGCGCTTTATCTAATTTTTGCTCTTCATCAAGTGAAAGAAATTTTTCGAGGTCATTTATTAAGACAATATTAGTTTCAATTTTTGCCACCCCGGAAAGATAACCTGCATACGGGAATGCTTCTTCAGCATCTACAACTTGATTGTCGTTAAGTTCATAAACACCAACAACTGAATCCACTACAAGCACAACAAACCGTTTTGATGTTCGTGCAATAATAAATTGATTTTCTAAATTTATTTCATGAGACTGCAGGTGAAACCGTTTGCGAATATCAATAACCGGTATTATCTCCCCTTGAAAATTTATAACACCCAAAACTATATCCGGAGCTTTCGGTAAAGGAGTAATTTCAACCGCCCGGATTATCCTTTCAACTGCGGATAAGTTAAGCGCATATCCCGGTTCATCGAGACTGAACAAAACAATTTTTTGGTTATCAATATTTTTGAGATTATTCATCTCAAAGATTCTTTAATTCTATCGCGAAGCAGCGCGGAATCATCGGTAATTACTATTTTCATTTTCCATTTCTTTTAGTGCAATGGCTAAATAGAGAAAAAGAAGCTATGTTATTCAGGGTAAAAAGGATATAGGGGAAATGCTGATTTTTATGTAGGGTTTGCCTGACAAACATTAAAATTCTCACCCGTTTGTGCATTTTGATTTATTTTAATAGGCTATAATCCGCCTCTGGCAGAAAAGCCAATAATGTCCGGGCTTTCATTATTAACCTCAGAGGTTTGGCTTCAACCTCCGAGGTTTAGGTAGACAAATAATAATCTCCCAACTGTTCTGAACCCCGGTAGGGGCGTAATATTTATAACAAAACGATCCCCCTAAAAAACCACCTCCTGAATCCTGAAAGGATGGCATAGTAACGGATATGTGACATCCGTTGCCCAATTTGTTCACAATGCCGC
>PLNZ01000254.1 GCA_003142915.1 Ignavibacteriales bacterium
AATTAACCAGCACAAGAGACTGTTTTGAATGCGTACCGGCATTACCCACACGCTTCCCCTTCCATTGGCATTTTTCTATAAGCCAACCTGCTGCAAGCTTTACTTTTCCGTTATCCATATTATATCCGCTAATATCGGAATAATCTTTTTTCAGCTCATCAAATTTATATGTATCAACTTCAGGATTCTTAAAAAAGCTGCCTGCATTTCCTATAACAGACGGATCGGGAAGCTTCCCTTTTCTTATTTCACAAACGATATTACTTACATCCCGGATTGTCACATTTTGTAAATGTAATTTTTCAATCTCATCCATTACTGAAGCATAGTTTAAACTGACTACAGGATTCTTTTTTAGCCGCAGAGTTATAGTAGCTATAACAAACTTTCCTTTTAATTCATTTTTGAAGATGCTGTCACGATAACCAAATTCGCATTCCCTGTTGTTGAAATTTTTTTCGGTTAAATCTTTTACAGAGATACCTTTTAAAGAGAAGAAAACATCTTTTAATTCCTGTCCGTAAGCTCCTATATTCTGCAAAGGCGCCGCACCGGCAGTACCGGGAATAAGCGAAAGGTTTTCTATGCCGCCGAAATTTTTGTCAACACAAAATAGGACAAGATCATTCCAGATTACACCTGCGCCTGCTTGTATAAGTATTGTCGATTTATCTTCATCAATAATATTAATCCCTGGAATAGAATTTTTAATTACAAGCCCGTCGAAATCCTTAGTCAAAAGAATATTGCTTCCGCCGCCTATAACTAACTTTATTGAATTTTTAAACTCGCTTAGCACAAGCGCTTCTTTCAAATCATTTTCGCTGAAAATTTCTGCCACAGCTTTCGCTTTAACATCAATTCCAAACGTATTAAAATTTTTTAATGATATGTTTTCTAAAATATTCATAAATATTTCCGATATTAAATTCAGATAAAGGATGAAAACCGTTAAGAATTTTTCATTTTCTTTGTCATATTTGTTATTTTCTCTATACTAAGTTAAAAAACTTTAGCATTTCGGCAAAGTTTTTAGTTTAAGCAACTGGTGAACCTCTGAAGTTTTACAGAGCAGAAAATAATTTTAGATAAAGGAAATTATGTTTTCAGAAGAACTGATTGGGAACAAGTCTAAGATTATTTTAGAAGAGGTAACAGGATGCACAAGGAAGCTAATTTGCGGGCATTGTGTCGAAATTTTTTGGAATATAAGTTGAAACTTGAGTTTAATTTTAACCAGTCCGGCGTTATTCCCTATAGGAGGACTAAGAACGGTATAGAAGTTCTGTTAATCACTTCAGTGAAGAAAAAGAAATGGGTTATACCAAAAGGGTTTATTGAATTTAATTTATCTCCATTTGAGTCGGCTAAAAAAGAAGCTTATGAAGAAGCGGGTATACTTGGAACTAATGAGACCATAGAACTGGGTTATTTTGGCAATCAAAAATCAATTGGTATTTGTCATGTAAAAGTTTACGCAATGGAAGTGATAGAAATGCTTGATGAATACCCGGAGAAAATCCAGAGAAACAGGAAATGGTTTAATATAAAAGAAGCTGCTTCTGCTGTTGAGGTAAAAGAGATTTCAGATATGATTACCAAGCTTGAATCTAAGATACAACTATAAAAAGCGCTTTTATTCTTCCAATAAAATTTCTGCCGTTCTCCGGCTAATTTCATAATCATATCCCTTTGTCAGAAGGAAAGAGACAAGCCTTATCTTTAATTTCTCGTTATCAATTCCCCTTGATAGGAGCGATTTAATCTTTTTCCTGCCTAGTTCCAAAGCCTGATCCAGTTCACTGCCGGTAGAGAATTTCTCATTGATAATTTGTGAAATTATATTTCTATCTATCCCCTTTTTAAATAATTCTGCTTCCAGTTTTTTCCTTCCCCACAATTTATTACCGATATTCTCATCGGCAAACAGTGAAGCAAATTCATAATCATTAACATAATTGCCGTTTATCAGCTCTTCAATAACCTGTTCAATTAATTCCTGCTTATATCCTTTTCGTTTAAGCTTCAGCTTAAGCTCATAAGATGAATGGAGCCGCCTTCCGAGATAACGGAAGGCCTTTTGCTTTAAATGAAATAATTGATTTTCTTCAACCAAAAATGAAAAACGGCTTTCGGAAAACTCGTCATTTTTCTTCAAGCCGTTCTTTAAAAATACATCATAAGCTAAATAAAGTCGCTCGCCATTTTCAAATGTAATAGTTACATTTTTCTCATCCTTTTTTTCAATCCCGTCTATCCTCATCATTCATCCGGTGAAATTTTACTTTGCCGGTTTTTTTTCTTTAGTAGGCAGCTTTTCCTCAGCAGGCGTTTTTTCTTCTTTAATCATTCCCAGTTTTTGCTTTACTTCCTTTTCAAGCTTAGTATAAAGATCAGGCGTTTCCAATAACTTTTGACGGAACTGTTCTCTTCCCTGGAACCTGTCCTCATCGTAGGTAAACCATGCGCCGCTCTTTTTTATAACGCCTAAGTTTGCCGCTACATCAAGCAGGTCCCCTGTTTTGCTTATTCCTTCATTATAAAGGATATCAAACTCAACTTCTTTAAATGGAGGCGCTACTTTGCTCTTTACAATTTTCACTTTTGTCCTGTTTCCAACCACTTCATTACCATCCTTAATAGCGGCTATTCTTCTAATATCAAGACGAACTGAAGCATAAAACTTTAGAGCATTTCCGCCGGTTGTTGTTTCGGGATTGCCGAACATTACGCCGATTTTACTTCTTAATTGATTTATGAAAATAACAGAAGTTTTTGATTTTGAAATTGCCCCGGTTAATTTTCTGAGGGCCTGAGACATAAGCCTTGCCTGAACAGCCATTGTAGCATCACCCATTTCGCCTTCAATTTCCGACCGTGGGACAAGTGCGGCAACTGAATCTATTACTATAATATCAAGAGCATTACTCCGGACTAAAGTATCAGTAATTTCCAGCGCCTGCTCGCCAAAATCCGGCTGAGATAAAAGTAAGTTAGCCGTATCTACACCAAGCCGTTTAGCATAATTAACATCAAGCGCATGTTCAGCATCAATGAAGGCAGCAAGTCCGCCTGTTTTTTGCGCTTCAGCTATAATATGAAGACATAAAGTAGTTTTACCGCTGGATTCAGGACCGAAAATTTCAGTAACCCTGCCGCGGGGAACACCGCCAATACCAAGCGCATAATCAAGAGAAAGAGCCCCGGTAGAAATTGATTCTACATCGGCTATTACCCCGTTCCCGAGCTTCATAATGGAACCTTTACCATATGTTTTTTCTATACTGGCAATGGCGTCGTCAATTATTTTTAATTTTTGTTCTCTATCGGAACTCATTTATCCTCCATATCATTTTAAGTTATATTTTTTAATTTCAGTATACTTCGAACCGCTAGGAAGTAAATCACTTCTCATCAGTACTACTTCAAAAGCTTTAAATTGAATATCGGGAACTTTAAAACTTTCAAAAGAATCAATAAAATTTTTCCCTTCATCTCCTTTTAACCTTTTAATAGTCAAATGAGGTTGAAATATTCTTCTTTCAGCAGGGATAGAAAACTTTTCTAATTTTTTATTTATTTTTTCCAGCAGTTGGTCTATATAGCTATTAAGAGATAATCCTATCCACAGAATCCTGGACTGCCCTCGCTTATAAAAAAAACCGAAACGTGTTAACCTGCATTCAAAGCTATTATAATCAGTAACAAATTTAAGCGAATTAATTATTGATTCCGTTAATTCTTCTTTTACCTCGCCTATAAATTTCAATGTAAGATGAATTTTTTCTTCCGGTTCCCACTTATACATCCTATAATCTATTATTGCGCTATCCCGAAAACTAATAATTTTTTCTCTAATTCCCTTAGGTATTTTTAAAGCAATAAATAACCTATTCATCAAACGGAATTCCCAGTAAATAACGCCTTATCATATCTAGCGCCGCCTGGGCAGCCCTTTGTTTGTTTAAAAATCTGTCGTCTCCAAATTGGAATTTCTTTGCAGTGCAGACTTTATCATCACAAAGTCCTATATATACCAATCCTAAAGGTTTTTCCGAGCTGCCTCCGGTTGGGCCCATAATACCGGTAGTAGCTAAACCTAAATCGGTACCGCTTATTGACTTAATTCCCTCTGCCATCTGACGGGCAACCTCAAGGCTGACAGCACCGTTTTGAGTAATTGTATCCTCTGAAACTTTTAAAATTTCAACTTTTGAAGCATTACTGTAAGAGATTATACCGCGCTCATAGAACTTACTGCTTCCGCTTATATTTGTGAGCATATTTGAAATTAATCCGCCTGTACACGATTCCGCAACAGCAATAGTTAAACCTCTTTCAAAAAGCATTCTTGCAACTGTATATTCCAGAGATTCATCCAGCTTTGAATATATAAACCTTCCGACCTTGCTTCTGATCTTTTGTTCTATCTCACTTAATTTATTGGTTGCAAGCTCTTCATTTTTTTCATTTACAGTAACTCTTAGCTTCACGCCAAATTGACTAGGAAGGAAGGCAAGCTTTGCTCCGCCTAAAAGCTCTTTCAAATTTCCAAGTCTTTCAAATAACATTGATTCCGGTATGCCCGTTGTTAAAAGATTACCTCTTTTTACAAAGGAATCTTTATTAATAATTTTCTCCTGCAGCCTGGTAATGATGTAATTATTCATCATAGTTTTCATTTCAAATGGTACGCCGGGCATAACCACAAATATCTTATCTTCTTTTTCTATCCAAATTCCAGGTGCCGTTCCCATTTCATTCCTGATTACCTTTGCATTTTTAGGAACTAAGGCTTGATCTTCATTAATCTTTGTCAGCTTCCTTCCCCTCTTATTGAAAAAATTCCTGACATCATCGAGGACTTCATCATTGCGAATTAATTCAGTGTGAAAAAATTTGACAATGCATGTCCTGGTAATATCGTCATGCGTAGGTCCTAGCCCGCCTGTAACAACCACAAGATCATTTTCGTTTAAGCATACCTTAAACTCTTTCAAAATTTCGTCCTCATCATCAGGGACAGTAGATGTTTTCCGTACATTCACTTGAATCCCGGAAAGCTTCTCACCAATAAATGCAGCGTTCGTATTTATAGTTTGCCCAATTAATATCTCATCACCTATGGTAATTATATGAGCATTCATTTTCCTCTCAAAAAATTGAAAATAGTTAGTATTTAAAGATAATCAAAATTACTTGAAGAATAATTAACGAGTAAGCGCCAGCAATAACATCATCAAGCATAATGCCTAAACCACCTTGCAATTTTTCTGCCTGGCGTGCGGGGAAAGGCTTTATAATATCTAAAAGCCGCCAGATTAAAAAACCGGTTAATGATATCATTATCGTTTTAGGAACAAATAATAAAGTTATCCACATCCCTACAACTTCATCAATTGTGCATTCAGCAGGGTCTTTCCCATATATTTTTTCAAATTTGGTACCTACATATATTCCATAGAAGGCAAAGAAAATTATTACAGTAATTATTACCGGTGGATTTGAAAATCCGGGTATGTAATAAATTAACAAAGCGGCAAGACTGCCAAATGTTCCCGATGCAAATGGGATGTACCCTGTAAAAAAACCCGACCCCAACCATTTTTCAAATATATTAATTTTCATTTTTGATTAAATTGTGGATTAAATGTTTGCCCCGGTAAAGATAAGTTATGCCGGAATGGACTGTTATGATGGTAACTGAAAGCATAGCATAATAAATAAAATCAGGATTCTTTAATATTGCAAATATTCTTTCATTGCCGTAATAAATACGATTAAAACTTTGACCTAAATAGACTACGAGAAGATAATAAAGAAAAGCCATTTGAATAAAAGTTTTCCATTGAGCATACCGGCTTGTCGGGAATGAATGCCCCTTGTAATCTGCATAAACTCTCAGCCCGGTTATTAAAAAATCTCTAATAATTATAATCAGGACCATCCAGAAAGGAATGACTTTAATTATTACAAATGCAAAAAATGCCGCCGATGTTAAAATCTTATCTGCAAGCGGATCCCAAAATTTCCCCCAGCTTGTTATATAATTAAATTTTCTTGCCAGCCAGCCGTCATACCAGTCGGTTAATGCCGCAATAATAAATATAATTAAAGATATCTGTCTTAGAACGGGATAGTTCGATATAAACAGGACAAAAAATACGGGAGTTAAAATAATTCTTAAAACAGTTAATTGATTAGGCAGTATCATAGATTTTCATACGGCATTATTACTTTGAGCAAGAAACTTAAGGTATGGGAATTCGTAAATTCCCGTGTTATGACCATCTCTCCATGTTATCCCGATTGCATAATTTCCGACTTCATAAATATTTTTAACCTTTATTTGATCGGCAAAAAACAGGGGAATATAATTTTTACTTTGGCTTTCTCTCTGTTCCGAACAAGAGGCACACGGACAACAACGCCTTAAAAAGCTTAATTCGATTTGTAAATTGCCACCTTCATCAAATTGAATTATAAGATTTTTTTTCTCACTAATCCTTATAGCAAGTGGCTTCATTCAAGCTATTCTCTCACCGGTCAGTTCATATAAAGCATCTAAATATTTCTCACCGGTTTTTCGGATAATATCTTCCGGTAATTGCGGCGGAGGCGGCTGTTTATTGAATTTAATCGAGAGTAAATAATCTCTTACAAATTGTTTATCATAACTTTCCTGTGCGCCCCCCTTTTTATATTTGTTCAACGGCCAGAACCTTGAGGAATCAGGAGTTAATAATTCATCTACAATAATTATCTGATCCTTGTAAATACCAAATTCCATTTTTGTATCGGCAATAATAATTCCTTTGCTAAAAGCATATTCAGAAGCTTTCTTATAAATAGCCAAAGTTGCATCTTTAATTTTATCAAGTTTACTTTTATTTATAATTTTTTCTGCTTGACTAAATGATATATTTTCATCATGCAGCCCGATTTCTGCTTTTGTAGAAGGCGTGAAAATCGGTTCAGGCAATATTTCAGATTCTACAAGCCCTTCGGGAAGATTTATGCCTGAAATCTTACCTGTTTTTTTATAATCATTCCATCCGGAACCGGAAATGTAGCCTCTAACAATACATTCAACAGGTATAACTTCAGCCTTTTTTACCAGCATTGATCTTCCCTTCAATTCTTCGGCGTATTCAAGACATTCTTTGGGAAAATCATTCACATCGGTTGCAATAACATGATTATTTATAATATCTTGCACAAAATTGAACCAGAATGAAGAAATTTTAGTTAAAACCTCTCCTTTATGCGGTATTCCCTGACCCATAATTACATCGAATGCCGATAACCTATCGGTTGAAACAATTAAATAATATTCACCTAAGTCATATATATCTCTTACTTTTCCTTGTTTCACAAGTTTAAGTTTAGAAAAATTTGTCTGAAGAATAATTTTCTGTGTCATATTTTTTCAATTTTGTATTTATTTGGTAAATAAAGTAGTGGACAAATATAAATATGGATTGCTCATAATACAATAATCGCTAAACTATTTTTAATTGGGTTCGATAATTGCCATATAACGATTGTATCATTGGAGAAAGAAGCAGTGCTATCGATTATACTCTTTTATCTTGCAGTTTCAATAATTTCGGCCTGCATTTTAGCAATTTTTATGATATCTGCTCCTTCCGGGTGGGAAGATGAAAGCGAATTTCTTAGAAATAAGCAGCGCCGTAGTGCTAAAAATTTTTACAATTAAAAGAACATCANNTCTAAGGTTATTTTCAAGCTTTTGGTAATCATCCAAATAATTTTTAGGCTTTACTAATTTTAAATTGCCTGCAAGATTCATTAGTTTTTTGTAAGTAAAAATAATTGCGCTGATGAACGCCGGGTCTATCGACGAACAATTTGACAGATCAATCACTATTTTTCTGTAACCATTGTCAATCTCTTTAGTTAAAAGGTTTTGGAAATGCAATGCTTCCAGAAAAGTAGCTCTTTTGATTATTACACTTGCTATTATTATATCTTTCGAATATTCTAAAGTAAAATCCATAATTAAAAATTCTTTACCTAATTGTATTATCGAAACAATTATGCAATAGTTAATGATAATAATAAGACTTTTAGCATATCCGTCCAAATTAAAAGTAAATTGTGCAGAATACTACTAAAATAGATTGTGTAATGACTTAATAAACAGCCATTTTGGCAAACTCAGCGCCTTTGTTTCCCCTTCCTTTGGCAACGGAAGGGGGTTGAGTTCACTATTGTAATAAATCATTAGAATAAATTAATTTTTCAAAACATTTTTATCATCTAAGAATTATTTTGGATATTAATCAGTTTATGATTGAATATAAAAACCTTTTATTAGATATTTCATCCGATTACCGTAAGGTAAACCATACAAACATCAATAAAGACATCTTTGAAAATTATTTTAACAAATACAATGTTGTCAATTTTCCAAATAAGCAATCATTTGATTTTGAGGGACTAAAAAGCAGGCCGCTTTCTTGATCGTATGCACCGGATGAAAATAACCATTATTATATTCCGATGATAAAAAATCTTGCAAAGCTTCTCCGGCAATACGAACAAAACGGAAAAGTAAACTTTATTTATAACACTGAAGTTTATTACGAGAAATTATAAATGTCACAAAATCTTTTCTAACGGCATCTGGAATATCCTGATTTTATCGTCATTCTTTACTATTTCATTATTAAATTTGGTCACACCGTTGATAAGTTCATTCAGTGCACTTTCTTCCTGAAATGCTATCATTCGTACAAAATTATAACCGGGGTATGCCCTTGTCCCGAGATGGGCATCAGAAAAATGCCCTTTTCCTTTGACGTTTTCCCATTCGGTAAAATAGTCAATTTTCAAATCTTCAAATAACCGAGTAATCCTCTCTTCCAAAATACTATGGTAGACAATAAATACTATCTTCATATTGCACCTTTATAAAGTTTAGTTTTTTTTAAAATTATCTTATTTCCGTTCAATAGTCGGACATCCATAACAGATTTACAATTTTTTCTTTCCGGGGAATCTTTTATTTATAAATATGAAATTTCTTGTTATAAAAAGCTATAAAATAAAAAACAATACTGCTACACAGATAACAACTATAATTATCCCTATAATTATTAATGCGCTGTATTTTTTCCATGCTTGTTCAGTTTCGACTTCTGCCCCGCTGCCGGGTTTTATGTCATTGTGATCCTTAATTTTTACGGGCAGCAGTTCCATGGCACTGATTTTAATGGCAGTAAGCTGCTTCTCATATTCTGTTATGGATTCGGTTACAATAGCGCTGTCGATTGTATAGCCATAAGAAACCATCGCAGTTTTAAGACTGTTTTTTTCTTGTTCCAAATAACTTGTGGAAATCTCTTTTAATATTTCTTTAAAAGTCTTCCTGTCGTCGTCATCAATTTTTATCTTAAATGGTATCGAACCGATTAGTGAATATATCGCAAGTTCAATAATATCTTTGTAATGCCGTTTATTCATTTCGATACGTCGGTCAAAAAAAATGGAAAAGTTCAATGTGTCTGCGAGTTTATCTTTATCAAGTAATGCACTCACTTCCTTAGTTTGAGTTTTCTCAAGTTCACGCTTTTTAGGATTAAATCCCCCTTCAAATTTTTCTTTTTCAAAGCTGCCCATTTTTTAATATCCGTTTTATGATAAATATTTTTAAGCTGAGAATTTTCTAAAATTGCATAATTATTATTTATATAAGCGCATATATTATCTATAAATGCTCAAATTAATATAGGTTCTATCTCATTCTTGAGCAAATTATATTTATAATGTGGATGCAATTTTTCATTAAAAGAATATATTGACGATATTAACAAATGAGCTGTAGTTTTATCGCTTCATTGTTTCATTGCTGTATTTTTGCCGCTGCATAGTTGAAATCAACACCAATTTTAATACCATTCATCCTAAGCGGCAAAATTATTTCCTGCGGCTTGCACAATAAAAGGAGAAGTTATTAGCTTTGGCATATTAGACAACTTTTTTAAATCTTAATTTTATTAAAAAATAATTAATTTTTAATTAAATTTCATCCGATTATTAAATTAAATTATCCGATAAACTTTCTTCATTTTATTAATGGTGAAAAATATGAAAATATTATTTTTTGTTATTCTATTGTATTCATTTTGTTCATTTACTTTAAAAGCACAAACTATCCGGCTGGATAAACTTGATCTCACAAATATGGAATGCGGCTGGGGAACAGCACAAGCAAATAAATCCGTTGAAGGGAATACACTTAGCATAGCAGGGCAAAAATTTGAACACGGAGTTGGAACACACGCAATCAGTACATTTTTATTAAACATTAATGACAATGGAAAACGGTTTTTGGCAACAGTGGGTGTCGATGATGAAGCCACAAATAAAGGTTCGGTTGAATTCTTTGTTTTGGGAGATAGAAAAGTTCTTTGGCAAAGCGGTATTATGAAAAAAGGAACCGCTTCAAAAATAGTTGATGTTGATATAAGCAATATTAAAAAGCTTGGTCTACTTGTAACCGATGCAGGAGATGGTATTGATTACGATCATGCTGATTGGTGTGATGCTAAAATTGAAATGACGAAAGATGTATCACTTTCATCTCAATTAATAAAAAGGACAACACAGAAAGCTTATATCTCAACTCCTAAAACGTCCGATCATCCCCAAATAAACGGAGCAAATATTTTTGGAGTAAGTCCGGGTCATCTATTTCTTTATACAATTGCCGCTACCGGCAAAAGACCGATAATTTTTTCAGCGAAGAGTCTACCGGAAGGATTAACCCTTGACCCGAAAACCGGTATTATAACAGGCAAAATTGATAAAGAAGGGCTATACAAAACAATTTTATTTGCAAAGAATAATCTTGGAAAAGCAGAAAGAGAATTTCGCATTTCTGTAGGCAGTACAATAAGTCTAACTCCGCCCTTAGGCTGGAATAGCTGGAACTGCTGGGCGGGAGCGGTTGATGCAAGTAAAGTAGAAGCCGCTGCCGATGCAATGGTTAAAACGGGATTAATAAATCATGGTTGGACATTCATTAATATCGATGATTGCTGGTCTATCAAACCCGGCTCAAAAGATTCTTTGATCGCCGGTGATGCACGTGATAAAAATGGTATGATAAATACAAATAATAAATTTCCCGATATGAAAGCGCTGAGTAATTATATTCATAATAAAGGATTGAAGCTCGGAATTTATTCTTCCCCGGGGCCTACAACTTGCGCCGGATATACCGCAAGTTACCAGCATGAAGATCAGGATGCTCTGCGCTATGCCGAATGGGAAATAGATTATTTAAAATATGATTGGTGTTCTTACGGCAGTATAGATACAAATCAAAATCTTGAAGCTTATCAAAAGCCTTATAAAGTAATGCGTGCTTCATTAGATAAAGTGAACAGGGATATTGTGTACAGCTTATGTCAATACGGAATGGGAAACGTTTGGGAATGGGGCGCCGAAATAGGAGGTAATAGCTGGAGAACCACAGGAGATATTTCTGATAGCTGGTCAAGTGTTTCTCAAAATGGATTCAATCAAGCCGGGCATGAAAAATATGCTTCTCCGGGACATTGGAATGATCCCGACATGCTTGTAGTTGGATTAGTCGGTTGGGGACCGAGTTTACACCCGTCAAAGCTTACTCCCGATGAACAATATTCACATATCAGTTTGTGGTGTCTATTATCTTCTCCATTATTAATAGGTTGCGATCTCTCAAGGCTGGATAATTTTACCTTGAATCTTTTATCTAATGATGAAGTACTTGCCGTTGATCAGGATCCTCTCGGCAAACAGGCAAGCCGGATACTTGATGCAGATGGAAAACAAATTTGGATAAAAGATTTGGAAGATGGTTCCAAAGCTGTTGGTTTATTCAATACCGATAATAACAAAAAAACCCCAAGCGATTATTTCTCCCCAGGAAATTCCAATATTAAAGAACTAATAATTTTTAAAGCTTCGGATATTCGTATTTCCGGTAAATTTAGAGTCAGAGATCTTTGGCGACAAAAAAATCTCGGAATATACTCCAACGAATTTTCCATAAAGGTACCATATCACGGAGTAAAGCTGTTAAAAATTACTCCAATAAAATAACAGGATTATATTACGATTCGCTGAATCGCATTGTAATTTAGTTCATAATCATTTCTGATTGGGAACATGGATGAAGCAAATAATATATTCTACCATAATAATTTTTACTATATTAATTCATTTTGTAAATGCGCAAGAGCCATCGCATTATAATTGGGGACCGTTTACAAGAGCTGATTCTTTGCGGGGATACCTCTCCCCTCTTCGTTCATGCTATGATGTAACCTATTACAATCTTGATATTTCAGTTGATACTTCCACCAAATCTATAAAAGGTTCAAACACAATCAGGTTCAAAGTAGTAAATACATTTGATAAAATGCAGGTTGATTTGTTTGCCAATATGAATATTGACAAAATAGAGTTTGAGGACGGCACACCGTTAAAGTATTCCCGCGAAGCCGGAGCCGTGTTTATCAGTTTTCCAAACAAATTAGAACAAAAATCAATTCATCAAATAGTTTTTTACTATTCGGGCAAACCTCAAATTGCAGAACGTCCCCCATGGGATGGGGGTTTTATATGGACAAATGATAAAAAAGGAAACCCTTGGGTGGAAGTAACCTGCCAGGGAACCGGTGCAAGCCTTTGGTGGCCTAACAAAGATCACCAGTCGGATGAACCCGATAGTATGTTGATAAATATTACCGTGCCCAAAGGCCTTGAAGATATTTCAAACGGCCGGCTTAGAAGTAAAACAGTCTTACCTGACAGCAGTACAAAATATAGCTGGTTCGTAAGTTATCCGATTAATAATTACGACGTTACAATTAATATTTGCAAATATACTCACTTTAACGATGTATATACAAGCAAAGACGGCAGCAAGCTTACACTCGACTATTACGTTCTACCTGAAAATCTTGTGAAAGCTAAAAAACATTTTCAGCAAGTAAAAACCATGCACGCTTGTTATGAAAAATATTTCGGTAAATATCCTTTCTACCGCGACGGCTATAAACTAATCGAGTCCTCCCACAACGGCATGGAACATCAATCGGCTGTGGCTTACGGTAATCATTACATTACAGGTTATGAAGGTTATGCAAGCAGCAATGTTGGATTAAAATTTGATTTTATTATTATCCACGAAAGCGCCCATGAGTGGTGGGGCAATAGCATAACATCTAATGACATTGCAGATATGTGGATACATGAAAGTTTCGGAGCTTATGCCGAGGCTCTTTATGTTGAATATAACTGGGGACACAAAGCGGCATTAACATATATGAACGGCAAAAAGACTAATATCAGGAATGATAAGCCTATTATCGGCCCATATAATGTAAATCAGGAAGGCGCAGGCGATATGTATGATAAAGGTCAACTTGTATTGAATACATTACGTGATGTAATAAATAATGATACTCTTTGGTTCTCAATCTTAAAAGGGATGCAGGAAAAATTTGCATACCAATGTATAAATGCAGATGATATTACGAACTATATAAACCAAAGGACAGGACAGGATTTAAATTATTTTTTCGAACAGTATTTACGTTATGTAAATTTCCCAATTTTTACGGCTTATGTAATTAAAAAAGGGAATGAAACTGCCTTAAGGTACAAATGGGAAGCAGATGTAAAAGATTTTAAAATGCCCATAAAAGTTACAATTTCAAAAAATCATTTTGTATTTATTTATCCAACAACGAAATTTCAATCGATGAAGCTTAAAAAATTTGATCCGAAAGATTTTAAAGTTGATGAAAATGAATTTTTGTGCGGAACAAAGATATACCGTTCTTATGTTGATCCGAAGAGTGATATAAATATTTTTTAGTCTTAAGGTTAAGCCCTGCTTCGCTATTAGGAAAACAAGATAGATGAAGTTAATTCACGGTTTGGTTTTCCGGATTTCGATTACATAGAACTTTTATTTATTTGCATTGAATATAGTGAACTTCAAATCAAAATTTTTTAATAACTCTCTTACTGTTTGTACCTGGTCTTCCCTTACCTTTAAAATAGAAGGATCCATATATCCCCTTATGTAGGCTGTGTTTTCTCCCTGAATAAAATATTCTATACCCTGATCATCAAGTATACTTCTGAGTACGGCAATATCCCCCAGATTATAGGTTGAAAGAATGGGTATAAAAGTTGCGTTATCTTCATTTACTTCACGCTCCGGTAGTGAAACAACAAGGTCTGCATCGCAGTCACTACAGTGAGTAATCCCTTCTTGATATTCTGCTTTACAATTTGGACAAAACATAATCCTCCTCTGATTGATTTTTAAAATGTAAAAAATCTATCATTTGAAAATATTATAGTATACCTTTAAAAAATAGGCTACGAAGGAAAAATCAACCGGATATTTAAAAATATGCTTAAGGTAAGAGAAAGCCTTATAAATTAATTCATAAGGCTTTTATAATTTACTTTTGCGAATAGAAATCCTTCTTTGCTAATTAAAAAGCAAAATCAGACCGGATTTTTTAGATGGAGAAATTTTCAAAACTTTACCCGTGTAATTCAAACGGGAATTTATCCAAAAATTATGTTACCAGCTTTTCCTTCTACCACCGCCGCCGCTGCTGCTGCCGCCTCTTCCGCCGCCGCTGCCGCCACGATTACCGCCGCCGCTGCCGCCTCTTCTGGTGTCGGTTTTGGGCCTTGCTTCGTTAACAACGATTTTTTTTCCTTTAAGCTCTTTTGCGTTTAATTCGTTTATAGCTTTCTGCGCTTCGCTTACTCCTGGCATTTCGACAAAGCCAAATCCTTTAGATGTACCGGAAAATATGTCTTTTATTACTTTCACATTAGTAATATGTCCATACTCCGAAAATAAATTTCTCAGGTCTTCTTCAGCAACGTCTGAAGCTAAGTTCCCAACATAGATGTTCATTATATAGTTCCTTTTTGTTATTTGATTGTAATAGTACTTAATTATAAAGGATTTAGAAGAAATGCAATATTCAGGCTTCTAATCAAATTGAATGTAAAAAATAAAAGTACCACCGGGGAAGACGGCGTAATTGCGGGGCCGACGAGACTCGAACTCGCGACCTCCTGCGTGACAGGCAGGCGTTCTAACCAACTGAACTACAGCCCCAATGGTAAAAAAGTTTACAATGAACAATTTATAATCTTTTATAAGAAGTTACAAAATGATTGGTAAATATATAGTTAACCACTCCCAAAATCAACTTTACTTAAACAAAAGATTAAGAAAAATGAAGAAAATTCTATTCGCCAAATGATATACCGACACCTTTTGCCGCAATCACATTCTGATTATCTAATTTAACCAATTTTTGATGCGAAATCGCATCTTCAATTAAAACATTTTTTATCTCATTACCTTTAAGTGCGACCATTCTTCCGAATTTTTTACGCGCAGCTAAATCGATAGCGAAATAGCCAAACTTAGTTGAAAGTATTCTATCAAATGGAGTAGGACTTCCGCCACGCTGAACGTGTCCTAATACGGTAACCCTTGTTTCCCGTTGGGTATTCTCTTCTATTCTTCGGGCAACAACTTCCCCGATACCGCCTAATTGGGTTGGATCATGCCTTTTAATATCGCTTCCTTTCACAATCATTTGTCCATCAATAGATCTTGCACCTTCGGAAACACAAACTAGGCTGAACTTCTTTCCCATCAACTCACGTTTAAGAATCTTTTCATAAACCTTCTCCCATGAAAACGGTATTTCAGGAATAAGGATAATATCGGCGCCACCTGCCAGACCTCCATTTAAAGCAATCCAGCCTGCATATCTTCCCATAACTTCAACAACAATTACGCGGTGATGAGAAGATGCTGTAGTGTGAAGTCTATCAAGAGCTTCGGCAACAACATACACTGCGGAATCGTGTCCGAATGTAAGATCGGTAGCTTCGAGATCATTATCAATAGTTTTAGGCACACCAACCATATTCATTCCCATTTCGCCAAGCTTCTTGCATATATGCATTGTACCATCGCCGCCGATAGCAATAAGAGCATCAAGATTCCATGCCAGGTAATTTTTTAACGCTGAATTGGATCTATCGACAATTTCTATAGTATTGTCATCTTTTAATTCAGGCCAATGAAACGGGTCGCCTTTATTTGAAGAGCCCAAAATAGTACCGCCGCGTGCTAATATTCCCGAAACATCAGCATTAGCCAATTCCTTTGCCCTTCCTTCAACCAGCCCTTCAAATCCATCGAGAATACCTAAGACAGACATTCCAAAATCCTGAGCAGGTTTTGTAACACCGCGAATTACTGCATTTAAACCGGGGCAATCTCCGCCACCCGTTAATATTCCTATCCTTTTTATTTTTGAAGTTTTAGCCATCGTTTTTCTTTTTCCTTATTTTATCTTAAATAATTTTCAGGGTAGTTCTAAAATGTAATTTTACTAATTCATTTAATTTATCAAAGCCGTACATATCTTTTATTTTCAAAGCGGTTTCTTCAACAATTGAAGAGGCTCCCTTTGGAAGTTCAATGCCAAGATCTCTTTTTTGAATCTCAAACCATTCGCAAAATAAATTGCGGGCTAAAATTGAAGCTGCGGCTACTGCAGTATACCTTTCAGCTTTCGTCAACTGGTGAAGTTCTATATTCTTCCATTGATCAGGTAAAGAATTGACTATATATTTTTCGTTTCCAAATTTATCGCTTATAGCTTCTTTAACTTCACACTTTTCAAGCAGATTATTAAGAACTTTTGCATGTCCCCAGCCAAGAATTCTATTCACATTTTTCATTTTTTCATGCAGAATATTATACTTACCGGGAGTTATGATAATTATGTTATAACTATTACCAATTATTTTTTTAATTCTTAAAGTGATATCTCTAATTGCATTATCGGATAATTCTTTACTATCTCTAACTCCGATTTTCTTTAACTTGGAAGAAGTATCTTTATTTACGTATACGCCGCAAATTACTAACGGTCCAAAATAATCACCCTTACCTGATTCATCTGTTCCTATATACTTCTCCGGCTCGTCCGTTAAAGGCTTATCTATCTTAAATAAAGTTTCTCCGAATACTATTTTGTTAATTTCGGAATATACACCAGAATTAATATTTCCTTGAAGAATCGTCTTAATCCCCTTTTTACCAAAATATACAAGCAGCTTTATACTATCTGATTTGTCTTTAACAATTATTTCATAATGATATTGCTTCTTTTCGGGAGCAGATACATTATATCCTTTTTCCCCGATAGTTTTAATATAAGAAATAATTATATTTTTAGCATCTTGTTCTATTCAATTCCCTTATAATTAATTTTATATGAAGTAAAAATACTTAAAAAGTAAGTAATTATAAAATTCAATAGATTTCACATTAAAATTTTATTAAAGACCCTTCAAATTCTCATAATTCAAGAGCGTAGTGAAAAAAATTTCATTGACATTCCTCTTTATGCACGTTAGTTTTAGCAAAGTGATTTTTCTATGCTGGAAAGGTATAATTTA
>PLNZ01000275.1:0-2612 GCA_003142915.1 Ignavibacteriales bacterium
GTAAGTCTGATGTATTAATAGTGAAAAGGATTCAGGCAGAAATAATAAGAGCCGAATCCATTTCTGAATTCAGCCCTTAAAGGATAGTGATTAATCGTGACAGCCTGCAACAGCCTTAGAGATCTTTGCACAACACTGAGCAATCGTCTTTCCGGATACTTGCTTGCTTTTGATTAATGATTTCATGGTTTACTCCTGTCTTTTATTTAGTTATCCTTTACAACTGCATGATGCAGCCTTTTTTCCATAAATTGTAAAGCTTTTNNAAGGATGTCTACGTCAATAAATCCTGAATCCGTAATTATTTTCAAATAGTCGTCTTTTTTAATAGAGCCTGCCCAACATTCAGATACTGCAACCGGGTCGTTTTTGTATTCAGCCGGTACATCTTCAAGGGCGTAAATATCACTAACAACAAACCGTCCGCCCTTTTTTAGTACACGGTAGATTTCATTCCACACTGCCTTTTTATCAGAGGCATGGTTTATTGTACAATTGGAAATAACAAGGTCGGCAATATTTGACGGTAATTTTAATGATTCAAGTTCAGATTTAATGAATTGAACATTTGTAATTTCAAGTTTTGCTGAATTCCTCTTTGCTTTTTCAATCATACCGTTTGAGATGTCCAGGCCGTATACTAATCCTTTATCACCTACTTCCTGTGCCATTCTAATAACATCATTACCGCGTCCGCAACCCAGATCAACACAGATTTCACCTGCAAGGGGGTGACTATGGTTTATTGCCCCTCCGCATGACAGGCAGCAGGTATCTTCAGCTAATTTACTATACCTTTCATTTATTGCCTTGGTATCCATTTAAATCCTCTTTTTTATTGAATATGATGTAATAATACTAAAAGAGATTCAGGTTGATGAAAATATTTTTAATATATTTAAAAAATAACTGACAATTATTTAAGGAAAATTGGCAGTACTTAGAATTCAGTATTGAATTTGAATCCAAACGATTAAAAAATCATCACACTATAAGAATTTTTAAACAATAAAAAATAATTATTTTTATAAATCATTAAAAAATGTGGAAACAAAAATGAATAACATTCTTACAAGCGGTTTTATTGTATTTTCTTTAATATTATGTAGTTGTAATAAAGATACTTCGAGTGAAGATAAATCCCGGGGAAACATCGAGCAAAATATTTCAAATGAAAATGATTTGAATGAAGGGCCGGCTCCGGACTTTAATGTAACGTCAATAGAAAATAAAAGTATACGACTTTCAGATTACAAAGGAAAAGTAGTTATAGTTGATTTTTGGGCAACCTGGTGCCCACCGTGCCGAAGAGGAATTCCTGATCTTATCGATATCCAGAAGGAATATGGAAGCGATGTTGTAGTAATCGGAATTTCAATGGATACCGATTCTAAAAACGATGTAGTCCCCTTTGTAAAGGAGAACGGGATAAATTATCATGTTGGTTATGCTAACCCTGAAGTTGTTCAATGCTTCAAGGGAAAAGTTACATTTAATAAAAAATAATAATTGGTAGCCGGTGTCATAATTTACGCCGCCTTATTTTTAGAGTTCCAATAATTTGCTCTGTTTAATTTTGCTGTTTCCAGTTTTAATTCCCTTTCCGCTAGTCTTTCTTCTTTTCTTCCTAAAAGATAATCTTCCGGTGTCAAGTAATTAAGTGAAGCATGAAGCCTTTTTGTGTTATAAAAGTTTATATAATCTTCAATATAAATCTTAAAATCCTCAAGGTTAGCAGGAGATT
This sequence comes from Ignavibacteriales bacterium, assembly GCA_003142915.1. Classification (GTDB taxonomy): domain Bacteria; phylum Bacteroidota; class Ignavibacteria; order Ignavibacteriales; family Ignavibacteriaceae; genus FEN-1297. The sequence goes on from PLNZ01000275.1 coordinate 1,745, forward strand.
TTAACCTTAAACATTCTTCGCTAATGGTCCTGTGATAGCGTTCAATTTTACCGTTAGCTTGGGGATAGTTAACAGATGTCTTAACATGAGTAAATTCAGCATCTTTTATAAACTGCTTAAATTCCTTAGAGATAAATTGAGCACCGTTATCTGTTATAATTCTTGGTCTGGCTAAGGGGAATTTTTCTTTTGCCTTCTGGATTGTAAGCTGTACATCATATTCATTCATTGTATGTCTTACTTCGTGATGAAGTACAAAACGGGTATAACCGTCAAGCACAGAAATTAAGAATAAAAAAGTCCCGTTAAAGTTTAAGTACTTTATATCAACATGCCAGTGTTTATGCGGATAATCAGGCTGCTTAAAGCCCGTTCCTTTAAGATTTCTTTTACTTGTATTCCACTTGTTTAACAGCCCGGCCTTCTTTAGAATACGATAAACACTGGATGGATGCACTGCTGCTATATTTAAGTCCAGCATTTTATAAGCAACTCTCCGGTAACCGTCTTTAAGAAAATAATCACTTTCGGCATAATGCTCTCTTGCAAAGTCTTCTATCGCTTTTATTTCTTCCAGGGTCAGCCAATGTGTCTTTGGTATCTTTCCGTTATGACGGTTAGCTACGCCAATTCTCTTTACCCATTTGTAAAATTTTACTCTACATAACCCAATATAAGAAAGCAGTCTCTTAACCGGGATATTGCTTCTCAATGAAAGGTAAGTAACATGCTTAACTACAGAATCTCTTATTTCTGGTTCAATCCACATTTTACTTAATTCTCCCCATTCAGCTTTTTTTTTAACCGAAGATTATCTTCTACTATTTCACTGATTAAGGAGTCCTTGTCCTTAAGTTTTTCTTCCAGG
>PLNZ01000275.1:2701-7844 GCA_003142915.1 Ignavibacteriales bacterium
CTGAAGTTATTTATACATAATTTATTACTTCAAAAGTAACTTTCCAACTTAAGCATTATACTGTATATGGGGGGATTGAATCGATACCCACATCTTTTGTTATTAATAAAAATGGGAAAATAGTAGATAAACATGAAGGACTTGTCCCTAAATCTGATTTTACAAATGTATTAAATAAACTTTTGCACAAGTCTTAACTAAGAATTCCTGCGTGGGATTAAAGTTTGTTTCATAATGTAAATAAATGACTGATATTTGTTTTTTATTTTACTCGTAAATCAGTATAAACATTATACAAAGACAAATTTTAATAAGGGTTCTATAAAATGGATACAGTTTATTTATTACTTACCGGATTATTAGCCGGGATACTAAGCGGATTTCTGGGAATTGGCGGGGGAATAGTTATAATTCCCGCACTCGTCTATGTGTTGGGATTTTCTCAAAAACAAGCGCAGGGAACTTCTTTGACAATGCTGCTTCCTCCAATCGGCATTTTAGCATTTCTAAATTATTATAAAGCCGGTTTTGTAGATTTAAGAGCCGCAGGATTAATGATAATCACGTTTCTTGCTGGAAGTTATTTGTCGTCAAAATATGTTGTTGCTCTTCCTGAGTTTGTGATTAAGAAAATATTCGGCGTCTTTCTTCTTGTTTATGCCGCTAAACTATTATTAGAAAAATAATTTTTTTAATGTCATAAGTATTGCAATAAAAAACAGACATGTGGAGTTTTTGAATATTTTTTGGCAGCAACTTGTTTCTGATGCTTGCCTTTATATCCCGGTTGTGTCAATCATATTGTTCAGTTAACAACTATTCTTGACTTAAATAAAATATCCGAGTATATTTGTTATGAGCATATGCTCATAATATAATTATGCCAAGAAACAAAAAACATAGAACCGTTAAATGCAGGCCGACTGCATACTACTATAAGCCCCAATCTATTCCATTGTCTCTGCTGGAAACAGTTATACTTGAAATCGACGAGCTGGAATCACTAAGATTAGCGGACTATCTTGCAAATTCACACGAACAAGCCGCTGCAAAGATGAACATATCCAGGGCAACATTCGGCCGCATTGTTGAAAGCGCACGAAATAAAGTCGTAGACGCCATTTTACACGGAAAAGCGATAAGGATAGGGAATGAATTCCCTGCGGAATTAAAAGAGAAGCGGGCGGTTAAGTGCAGAAACTGCAGTTCACAACAAAGAAATAATTCAATAAATGATAACTTAACTTGCCAAAAGTGCAAGAGAACAAATAAGGAGAATTAAGATGAAACTCGCTATACCCACAACACAAAATAATCAAGTTGACGCTCACTTCGGACATTGTGAATATTTTACGGTTTTCACAATTGAAAGAAGTGAGATCATCAAATCTGAAATAGTCGAATCACCCGAAGGATGCGGATGCAAGTCAAATATCGCTGCAATACTCAAAGATATGGGTGTTGAAGTAATGCTTGCCGGCAATATGGGCGGAGGTGCCGTTAACGTCTTAAATAGTTATGGTATCGAAGTTTATAGAGGATGCGATGGTGATATAAATAATCTTGTTCAAGATTATGTTAAAGGAGAGCTTGNNTTAAACCTTATAAATAGAATCTTTGGAAAGCATTTAAACCAAACGTCGAACAAACAATTTAAAGGAGTACTGATATGACAAAGAATGTAGGAAATCTTGATCGAAATATTCGTTTAGTAATCGGAATTGCCATTATTGCTTTAGGAATTATTTATCAAAGCTGGTGGGGATTAATTGGAGTAGTTCCGCTTTTAACCGCCGGTTTGAATTTCTGTCCTCTGTATAGTGTCCTGGGAATGTCGACTAAGAAGAAATAGTTATTTTGTCTACCGGTTGCGATGCCAAAAAACTGATTGATTTTTTGGCATATGCCTCTCAATTTATGATCTCATGGTATAGAGAGAAATATTTAAAAATTTCCTGAATTGATTCAGGAAAGTATTATTTATATAACTTATAAAGTACCAAACTGGTTAATTTTATAACTACCACGTTTCGGAATCCCGCCTCTTCGGCTATTTCCTGGATGAATGAATTCTTTAATCTATGTTCAAGAGGAGGTCCAAAGTCTTCTTCCTTGTATTCCCATTCAAGAATCGAAACTTCTTTAATGGCTACCCTATATAATTCTTTAATTGACTGTGCGTAATCATTAACCTCATGTAAAACAAGACCCATAAAGACAAGGTCAAATGAATTATCCCCGAAAGGAATTTTTTCTGCAGAAGCTTCCTGTATCTCGAAACCTGAGAGATACTTCTGTGAAGCTGTAACCATTTCCGGACTAGAATCAATCGCTGCTATTTTCAAACCGCGTTTACCGAATTCTTCCGCAAAAAGACCGCTGCCGGTTCCGACATCCAAAACCGATGCTATATTGTATCCTACCAGACAGTTGTCAACTACACTTGCAACTTCAAGACGCGATACTCTTTCAGATGACCTTAACTGGTCAACTCCACTGTTATATACCCTATCATTCATTTTAATTCCATTTATTACTTTAACTTTAAAAATAGTCTGTATTTAGAGAATTAAGAATACTTCCTATCAATATTATCTAAGATACCACATTAATCCAAGAATGGCGCCATATCATATATAGTGGATATATACGAATTCCTTGATATAGGACAAGAGCCTGTTCTGTTGCCTACAAAACGGTAGTAACCAAAGCCCAGTAATCCTCCTATTAAAGTTGAGAGGATCATTTTGAACGTAATTAATTCTAATATCTGCATTTTACCCACATGGAATGATTAATATTATTTGAAAAATTTTATGCTTTTCAAAGCAAAAGTTTTATGAAAGTGATTGTTATATTTTTCTTTCTTTCACTCTTATAAGATGCTGGAACTAAAGAAGCTTGATGATGCGGAAGTGTACATTAATAAAACGGTAAGTACGGCAGAATTATTACAGAGCATATACCCTGACAGCGCTTTGTCTTATACTTATCTTGCTTTGTCTTACGGTAATATTGCGATGTTTAAGGGCGGCAGAGAAAAAATAAAATATGCTTTTAAAGTAAAATTAAATGCCGAAAAGGCAATGGAAATGAATCCTGAAGATATCTATCCATATATAATTCTTGGTATATATAACCGTGAAGCAGCTAATTTAAATTGGTTTGAAAAACTATTTGCAAAATCCTTTTTAGGCGGCGTCTCCGAAGGAACTTATGAAGAATCAAAACAAATGTTTAATAAATCTTTATCAATCGATCATGATATAATTATTGCTTATTATAATTTGTCAAAAACCTATGATAAATTAAACGACCGGAAAAATGAGATTGATTGTCTTAACAGAGTTATTCAATTGCCCGTAAGAAATTTCAGGGATAAATATTCAAAAATTAAAGCAGCTAAAAAATTGGACGAATTAAAAGACTAAATCTCTAAAGTTTACTTCCGGTCAATTGAATTTTCCTGATTAAAAAATCAAAAATAGCTACTCAACCTTCTGATCTTTGTTCTCAACTATTTCTTTTGACTTTTTTCCTTTTAACGTTTTCACAATTTTATGCTCTTCTATTGATACAATATGATTTGTATTCAAATAAATTTTTGTAACATTATCAGTAGATCCGTCAAAGGATAAAAAATTTGATGATAGCTTTTTAACGGTGAGTTTTTGATCGGAGTTTACTGAGATGGTTTTACCATCAATGAAACGAACTTTGTAAGATTTCATATTTGTCCTATTTATATTAATTAAAGGTATAATGTGTCTATTTATTGAATGAATTCAAACAATTTCAGGCATAAGCGCATTATTTATTAATTCCAATAATTGATTTTTTTCGTACGGCTTTGCAATATAGTGAGAAAATCCGCATTTAAGCAAGTTATCCTTATCATCATTCAAGGCGTAACCGGTCATGGCAATTATGGGTATATCGATATACTTCTTCATTTTTCTGGCAGTTTGGGCTATATCCACGCCATTCATACCTTCGCCAAGATTTATATCCATTAATATTATATTATAAAATTTTTCATTCAACATACGCAATGCATCCGATGCATTCTGTGCATAATCGACAACACAAGTGTCCTTCAAATAAACCATTGTGAGTTTGCTGTTCAATTCATTATCTTCCACAAGCAGTGCTAAAGGTAAATTATTAGATTTATTTGCAAGTTTAGTGTGAACTTTATGCGAAGTACCCAACTTAATCTTCTCATACATAGCTGGAAACTTAAGACTGAATATGCTGCCATGATATTTTTTGCTCTCAACTAATATTTCACCCCCCATGAGTTCAGTCATCCTTTTAGCAAGAGTCAGCCCAAGTCCGGTTCCCTCATGCGTTCTGCTAAAACCTTCACTTTCCTGCTTAAATTCTTTAAATATAGATTCTAAATTTTCTTTTGAAATACCAATTCCTGTATCTATAATTTTTATAATTGCATATGGCTTCTGACCTTCAAAAAGTTCTTCAATAACAATTTTGATACCGCCGGTTTTAGTAAATTTTATTGCATTGTCAACTAAGTAATGCAGTATCTGAATTAAAATCGACTCATCTAAATGAAGCTTTAATGAAGGCGATTTGATCTCGATGTTGAAAAATAATCCTTTATTGAGGGCTTCCTCTTGAAATTTCTTAGCAACTTCGGAAATAATATTATAAAGGTCTATTGATACGTTATAAATTTCTTTTCTCTCGGCTTCAAGACGCGACAGTTCTAAAATTGAATTCAATGTGCTGAACAATCTTCTGCCGGATTTCAAAATGTGGTTTGCCATATCTTTCTGATCGGGAATAGTTAATTCTTCTGAAAGTAAATTAGCAAAACCAAGTATTCCGTTAAGAGGTGTTCTAAATTCATGACTCAAATTGGAAAGCAGAGCGGTTTTAAGCCTATTTGATTCTTCGGCAAGTATTTTTGTTTTTAAAAGCTCGTCTTCTCTTTTCTTCCTTTCAGTCAGATCCCGTGCAACAACAAGTATATAAACACAGCAATTCTTTAAATCCAGGATAGGCTTTAAAGAAGCATCGAAGAAATAATTTTTTTTGTTGAATACACAACTAAATTCAGCCTTTACCTTTTCTTTTTTAGAAACTACTTCTTTAGATGCTTCATTAAAACTGAAAGAAA
>PLNZ01000257.1 GCA_003142915.1 Ignavibacteriales bacterium
TTACATGCGTGGGGAATCCTGCGCCTCCTGCACCGATTACTCCTAAACTTTCAATTTCTTTTAATGTCATCAAAATTCTTTTTATTTAAATATCTCTAAAGTCAACTTTATCTACTATTGCCATAATTAATGTCCTTATCGGAGCTAATTCAATATTGAACACAGATTTTGCTACACCCGGGGCTCCGCCGCATACTACTATATCACCAATTCCTGCCCCCACATAATCAATAGCTACCCATTCACTGCCATCAGCTCTTCCATTTGGGAATACCGGTTGAACGACAAACATAATCTTCCCATTATAAGCCCTGTGCTTTTCGCTTGAGATTACCTTATTTACAACACGCGCTAAGAACATTATGCTATCTCATCTACTAAGGCAACGATACTTGCATTAACAGGCGCAAACCCGGAATCAAAAGCCTGGGCGGCATCAGTGCTTGTGACATAGACAACTCTGTCGCCGGCGGACGCAATATTTTTTGGATCAGCCGCAACAAGTGGCGGATCCGCTTTACTTCCGTTTACTGTTACAGGCTGAAGGATAAACATTCTGCATCCATCTAATTCCTTCACTTTCTTTGATGCCCACACAACCCCGGTAATTATTCCCAGTTTCATAATTAACTTTTAACCGTATGTAATATCTGTACATCATCTATTATAGCAATAACCACCGCATCAATCGGAGCATCCTTGGTTGTTTCCGTCATTCTGGCTGAAGAACCGTAAGAAAGAAGAACAAAATTGCCTTCGCCAGCCTGAACTGCATCAACTGCCACGTGATATGATTTTAAAGGCTTACCTTCATGATCTACTTCTTTGCATAAAAGAAGTTTCTTGCCCTTAAGCTTCTCATCCTTCTGTGTTGAAACGATTGTTCCTATTACTTTTGCAAAAATCATTTTTATCCAAACTATCTGTTAAATGTCTGATCTAAATCGTCAACCGGGCGTGGAATAATTAATTGCGAAACGACCTCTCCGATTTTCGATGCAGCTTCTGCACCTGCTTCTATGGCAGAACGAACAGCAGCCACATCGCCTTCAACTATAAATGAGACATAACCGCTGCCAACCTGACGCCATTCTACCAATTCAACATTTGCTGCTTTTATTGCAGTGTCGGCACCTTGGATTAATGGTGCAAATCCCTTTGTCTCAAGAATTCCAATCGCATTTTTAACAGCCATTTTATTTTTCCTTATTTTTATTTTAAATACTTATTATGCAAATCTTAACGCACCGTGAGTCATTACCCGGCGCTTACGAACAAAATGTAACGGTGTGCAAATACCTTCACCCGTCGGTGTAGCTATTGTATGAGAGAAATATCCTTCTCCAAGGTCTCCGCCGTTTCCGCGTAATGTACCGCCGTTTATTGTATGTACATCGCAATCCAGCACTCTCGTATATCTTGTTGCACGCACAATATCTTTGGTAAAAATACTTGCAGTATGCTTAAACCCGTGCTCAGCTTTTAATGACGCCTGCAGCCCGTCTTCAAAGTCTTTTACCTTAATAACTGGGATACAACTTGTCATTTGTTCAGCAACTACCCATGGATGAAAACGATCTGTTTCACCAAACAGTAATGGCACTTTTTCAGAAATTTCCAGACCGATTGCTTTTGCCAGTACGTTTGCGTTTCTTCCTACGTAATCACGCCCGATTAACCAATACTTCCCTGAAAGCTGCAATGCTTTGGAAGCCAATTGATCCATTTGAGTCGTCGATATTCTAACATTGCCCGCTTTTTCCATCTCTTTCATAAATGCATCAAACACAGATTCAACAACAAAAATTTCTTTTTCTGCAATACAAAGTATATTATTATCATAACTAGCGCTTTGAGTAATTTCAACAGCTGCTAATGCTATGTCTGCCGTTTCATCAACAAGTACAGGCGGATTTCCCGGACCGGCAGCTACTACTTTTTTAGGATAACCTAACGCCATATCAACCATTACCGGGCCACCTGTTACTGATAGCAGCGACACTTTTTCATGCCCGAACAGGATCTTTGCTGTCTCCAAGGTAGGCTGGGCAACACAGGTAACAAGATTTTTAGGAGCTCCTGCATCAACCATGTACTTATTTGCAAGCTGAATAACTTTTGCGTTTACTTTTTTAGCGGAAGGGTGAGGATTAAATGCAATAGTATTACCTCCGCAAAGCTGAATGATAATATTGTTTATCATTGTTGGACCCGGATGCGTACTTGGAGTAATATTTCCGATTACTCCAAACGGTGAATATACATCCAAAGCAAGCCCGTTTTTGCCGGACCATGACTGCGGCTGAAGATATTCTACTCCCGGACTGTTTTTGGCAGAATTAATAAATTTGGAAATTTTATGCTCAACACGCCCCATCTTGGTTTCTTCAACTGTCATTTTTGCAAGTTCTTCCTTATGGTCCATGACCATCTGCCTGACTGCATCGGTTATTTTTTTTCTGCATTGAAGACTACGTTCTTTATACAATTGAAATGCTTCATAAGCAGCTTCAACTGCATCATTCATATCATCAAATACGCCCCAATCTCCCTTATAGAAAGAACCCTGTGCCGTTTCCGGACTTTCTGTTTGGGCAATTATCTGCCGGACAACCTTTTGAACTAAATCTTCTAATTGATCATTATTTATATTCACATTCATCCTCTATCCTTTAGTCGATTTTTTTTCTGCTTTTAAAGGTTCAATCGGAAATTTTGGAATAAGTTTATCCGCAGGACGCGGTATAACCAGTTCAGAAGCAACATTGCCGATATTTGATGCTGCCTGAACGCCGGCTTCTACAGCGGCTTTTACAGCGGCAACATCGCCGCGAATAATTATGCATACTCGTCCACCCCCTACTTTTATCCATTTGCCAAGTTTTATATTAGCAGATTTTACTGCCGCGTCTGCTGCCTGGATTGCTGCAGTGAATCCAATTGTCTCTATAATTCCTAATGCATCTACCATTTTCTATCCTCCTATTTTTCTATACCGATTAATTCAAAAACTTCTTCATGTGCCGATGGAATGATATTAGTACTAACTAATTCACCAACTTTTGCAGCAGCTTCTGCACCGGCTTCAATTGATGAACGAACCGCTCCTACTTCTCCGCGTACCACTGCGGTTACGTATGCTCCGCCAATTTCAACACGCTTAACAAATTCAACATTTGCTGTTTTAAGCATGGCATCTATTGCATTTATAGCACCTGTATTTCCACGCGTCTCAACAAATCCTAAAGCTACTCGCGACATTTTTAACTCCTTTTTAATTTGTTTTATAATTACTACTTATTCTAAGATTCCTTTTCTTTATTATATCCCGTGCACCCGGGGTAATTATTGTTCCCCTTGGAATTTCAATTTCCAAAACATCCGGACTAAGAGATTCAAGATTATTTTCTGTAATGACCGGTGTTTTATAATTTTTCAAATCTATTATTTCACACAATTTTTTCCGGCTGTTATTTGAATTAATTTCCTTATCCATTATTGAACCATAATCTATTTCCACACCAAGTCTTGATAACTCCGCAATTACTTCGGTTGTTATTATTTCAATTAGCTTTTCAATTTTAATTTTCAATTCTATCTACTGCCGGTTTAATTCTTTTTATAAGTATATATATTGCCTGAAGAAACTGAATCTACAATACCCACTATCGTATTATCGGACGCAACATTCTTTGTCATTTTTGTCATTCTTGCCGATGAGGAACTACATAATAAAACAATATCACCCTCGCCGGCGCTCATGGTATCAATACAAGCCGCTGTTTTCTTTGTATCGGTTAAATTCTCATCAAGATAACTAACCACAAGAATTTTTAGACCTGTTATATTTCCTTCTTTTTTGGTCGATACCACATTCCCTATTACTTTTCCAAGTTTCATTTATTAATTCTACAACTTTTCTATAAATTCGACAAAAGTTTCTTCTCTTACATTTGCTGCATTTGCATCATCCGTATCTAAATGTATTTGAAGCTTCCAATTTTTATTTGTTCTGATTAGTACATTCTCAAAGACAGTGCTTTTTTCCCCGGGAATTTTTATCTTACAGAAATCGCCATTTTTTAACCCATGTTTTTCCGCATCTTTATCTGATATATGTATATGACGGTTTGCAATAATTGCACATTTTTTCAGATATACAGAGCTGTTTGGACCGACTAATGTTAATGGTACTGCATTATCAAGCGAACCGGAATTTACAACCGGCGGATTAATACCTAAAAATATCGCATCAGTAAGCGAAACTTCTACCTGATCATATTTTCTTAGAGGCCCGAGTATCCTGACATTAGGAATACTCCGCAGTTTAGGCCCAACAATAGTTAACGTATGCTTGGATGCAAACTCTCCCGGCTGATATAATGGCCGCATAACTTCAAATTCAACGTTATCACCAAAAAGCTTGTGAAATGTTTCATCAGTTAAATGAATATGACGATTTGAAATGCCAAGAGGAATGAATGGGAACTGAGGATCGGTTTGATCAGTGAGTTTATTAGATTCTGAATCAGTTTGAAGAAAATCGTAAATTTCTTTTACAACAATATTGATTAATTCTTCATTAGAATAATTTATGAGATAGTTAGAACATCCACACCCATTTGCAGTACTCAAGAATTGATCTCCTAAATTTATCTTTCTTTATTAATTCGCAATTAAAACTTCGACACCTGCATTACGTAATTTTTCAATTTCTTCCATGGGCGCAGATGCATCCGTGATTATTTTTGATATTTGTTTTATACTTGCAAAAGAGGACAGCCCGGTTTGCCCGAACTTGCTTCCGTCAACCAGAATTATTACTTCCCGCGCTCGAGAGATAACAAATTTTTTTAATTCTATTTCAAGTAAATGAGTATCGGTTAAACCTTCTTCATATGAAATTCCCCATGCTCCAAGAAAAGCCTTTTGAATAATCAAATCACTTAAAAAATTGCTCGTGGGAAGCCCCGTTATAGAACCTGTAGTATGTCTTAAATATCCGCCCGGAAGCAATACGTTTATATTGCTGCAGCCCATCAACTCAATTGCAGTCCAAATACCGATCGGAATAACAGTGACATCTTTTAATTCATTCTTTCCCTTTATTACATTCGCTAAAGCCAATACAGTCGTGCTTGAATCCAATAAGATGCAGTCCGAAGAATTTACAAAGGTTGAAGCAAGTGCTCCGATTTTTTGCTTCTTGGAAAGATTAAGGCTTTTCCGTGTCTGAAATGTAAATTCTTGTTTTAAGCGTTCTTCAATAAGATATGCTCCGCCATGTGTTCTTGCTATTTTTCCAAGTTTATCCAAAATATTCAAATCGGCTCTGATTGTTACTTCAGAAACATCAAGTGTTTTGCTTAACTCTGAAACAGATACATGTTCCTTTCCTGCCAGAAGTTCAAGAATTTTTTGCTGTCTATGTTGCATTAAATAGATCATAAATATGAATATCTAGTTATTTGTCCAAATATATATATATTTTCGTTTACTTGCAATATATTTACGAATATTTATGATTTTTTATTATTTACTAAAGTTACGCAAAGGATATAAACATAAGCGAAATAAGGTGTTAAATTAGTGTAAGATGAAAAAACTAATTTTTCAAACAGCCTTAATCGCTTATGTAAATGCGATATGTTTTAGAAATTTTAGACCAACTTGCACTAAGATTTCTGAACAATATAACCGGAACTTAATTTATGATTCCGAGAATCCATATGTCTCACACGACAAACTTCAAAGGCTATTGGCCTTCAAAGGTAAATGGAGCAAGTATATACAAAAGAATTATAGTTGCTTGATAAAACTTAGAAAATCTTCATCAAAAAAGAAAACGTATCTGATAATAGATGATACAATTATTGCAAAACCATACAGCAAAGAACTTGATTTATTGTCTTGGATATTTTCACCAAGTGACAGACAATACCTCTATGGAATCAACGTTGTATCTGTCATCTGGACTGACGGTAACACCCGTTTCCCTATTGGATTTCGCATATGTGTCGGCCACCAGATTATTCCCCAGTTAAAATGTAAAAAAGATCAAATGATTTCCAGTAATTCTGAGATTGGAAAAGAATAAAAGCCGAGGAAAGATTATTCCTCAGCACTTTCTAATAAAAAAATACTTAATCGAGTTCGGATTACCTTTTAAATTATTAAAGAAGTGTGTTTGTGCAATTATTCTTTTTTTTTGTATATTTAACTTTAACAGTCAACAAAAAAAAGAAAGGAAAATATCATGAAAATGAAAACCATTTGGGTACTTTGGACTATCGGCATCCTAATTCTTATTCTGCCGAATGT
>PLNZ01000449.1 GCA_003142915.1 Ignavibacteriales bacterium
ATGATCTTAAAGATAAAATCGATTATCTGTTTTCAAACCAAGAACTGATGACAAAAATGGGGAAAAATTCTGGTAAGATTATCTCTGAAGAAATAAACCTGAATACTGTTATAAGAGGTTATTTAAATGCATTCGATTATGTAATGAAGACTAATGTTCGATTTAAATAATGAATTATAAGATTTTTCCATCTCGATAAAGTATAATAACTTCACATACTTTTAATGTTTATTAACTAAAATATTTACTATCCTGTCTCCGGCAGCGCCATCCCATAATTCGGGAATCTTACCGTTTTTAATTTCTCCATTCAAAACTTTCAAAATAGTTTTTTTAGCATCTATTAAATTCCTGCCAACTAAATAGTTTGTTCCTATATTAATAGTGCAGGGTCTTTCCGTGTTTTCCCTTAATGTAATACATGGGACATTAAGAAAAGTCGTTTCTTCTTGTATCCCACCGCTGTCGGTGATAACAACCTCGGCATTTTTCATTAGTGCTAAAAAGTCAATATACCCGACAGGATCGGTAAGTATGAGGTTTGGATTAAGTTCAAGATTGTTCCTTTGAATGGTTAATTTTGTCCTGGGATGGACAGGGAAAATAATTTTTCTCAACTCGGCAAGCTGGTTTAATAAAGCAATAACTTGTGATACAGTATCATTATCATCCACATTGGAAGGTCGGTGTAATGTTATTAGTATAAATCTTGAATTATAAATATTAAATGTATCTAAGACTTTTGATAGTGCAGCTTTCGGAAGATAAGAAACTAAGCTGTCGATCATAGTATTTCCGACAAAAAATATTTTATCTCCGGATATACCTTCGTGATTGAGATTATCAATCCCGCTTTGTTCCGTTACAAAAAGATAATCTGATAAGTGATCAGTAAGAACTCTGTTAATTTCTTCGGGCATAGTTCGGTCAAAACTTCTTAAACCGGATTCGACATGTGCAATTTTAATTCCCATTTTTGACGCTACAAGGCTGCAAGCAACAGTTGAATTTACATCTCCATAGACAAGAATAAGTCCTGGTTTCTCTGATAGTAATACTTTTTCAAATTCAATCATTATCCTTGCAGTTTGTACTGCGTGTGAGCCGGAACCGGCACCAAGGTAGTAATTTGGCCGGGGANNGCATCGTAATGCTGGCCCGTGTGGCAAATTTTATGTTCTATTGATAGTGAGGGATTATTAACTAAATACTTTTGGAATGCTTTATTAATTGGCGCCATCTTCATAAAATTTGGGCGTGCACCTACAACTGAAATAATGTTCATTTATTTTAAATATTTATTAAAGATTAAATATAATTATAAAAAACTGATGATAAAATACTAAAGGTGGTTGCTGAATATTTTCAAAAATCTGACAAAAGTAAACCTCAATCAAATCTAAATTATAAAAGATATCATCCCATATTTTTTTTGTCAGGTTCACATTATAATTAAAAATAATTATTATTTCATAAAATTTTTAATTATTTTTTGGCAAATTAAATATTTGATAATTTCTTGTGAACCTANNTGAACCTATTACATAAATGAATAAAAATATTTTTGGAAGTCTGGTTTTTAATGATAATAGATTAAGTGCTTTCAATTAAATACTTGAAATTGAGAATAAACTCCTATTAATGTTCTCTGAGTAAAGTACTTCCAATATGTTATTGAAAAAAATGTAAAACATTAATAAAAATCCGATAAAAATGTACAATTTTTGCACTCTATTTGACACACATTATCTATCTCGTGGTCTTGCTCTTTATTATTCGTTGAAGAAAAACTGTAATAATTTTCACTTGTATATTTTTGCGTTTAATGATAAATGCTATGAAATCCTTAAGAAATTTAATCTTGAAAATGTAACTTTAATTTCTCTTCTAGAATTTGAGAGTCCTGAATTGCTTAAGGTTAAACCCACAAGATCTATTGCAGAATATTGCTGGACAAGCACTTCTTCAACAATACTTTATGTCCTGGAGAAGTTTAATGTTGAAAGCTGTACTTACCTGGATGCCGATATGTTTTTTTATTCTTCACCTCAGCCGATTTTTGATGAATTAGGTAATGATTCAATACTGATTACCGAGCATAGGTATTCCCCTAAGTATAATAAAGAAATTAAAGCCGGGAAATACTGCGTCCAATTTGTGACTTTTAAAAATGATGAATTCGGATTGAAAACGTTAAAATGGTGGAGAGAACGCTGTATAGAATGGTGCTATGCTAAGTATGAAGATGGGAAATTCGGCGATCAATTATATTTGAATGACTGGACTGAAAGGTTTGAAGGAGTTCATGTCCTGCAACATTTGGGGGGTGGATTGGCAGCCTGGAATGTACAGCAATATGATTTTTTATTGGAAAATGGAAAAGTGATTGGGATAGAGAAAACTACCGGAAGAAAATTCGACGCTATATTTTATCATTTCCACTATCTTAAATTTTTTAATAACCATGAAATTGAGCTTGGAAGAAGAACTCTTTCTAAAAATATTCTTGATATTTTTTATAAGCCTTATATTCAT
>PLNZ01000048.1 GCA_003142915.1 Ignavibacteriales bacterium
AAGAATGATGATTGGAGACCGGAGACGGCAGACAGGTCCTTTCGCCTAGAACAACTTAACCTGAGGTTGATATTAAAAACAGAAGTTAAAGCATAAAAAATATTATAGTTTATTTCTATTTTTAATAAACTGATAAATTGATGAAAAATCCTTTTCTCCGAAACCCTGTATATCGGCATTTTGATAAATATTTTTTACAATATCTGTTAAATAAAGCGGGACATTATTTTCATATCCTTCAATAGATGCAAGGAAGCAATCTTTCAGCATCCACTTCAGAGGAAATTCGGTTTCAAAAGTTTCTTTCTTAATATTTGCTATTTTCGCGGTCAAGAATGGNNGATTCGCCCAAAGCCATTCCTTCACTAAAGGCAACCATAGCTTGTGCAAGAAGCAAGTTATTAACCATCTTCATTGATATACCCTTCCCGTTTTCACCCAGATATATAAACTTATTGCCCATAGCTTCAAATAAAGGGCGGAATTCTTCAAAATCATTTTGGTCTCCCCCTATGTAGAATCTCAATTCTCCTTTTTCAGCTTGTATGACGGAACCCGAAACAGGAGCATCAATAAACCGGATATTCTTCTTTTTTACTCTTAATGCAGTTTTTTTAGTGAATGATGGACTAACAGTGCTGCAATCAATCCAGATAGACCCTTGTTCTAACTTATCAATAAACCCTTTATTACCAAAGGCAATTTCCTCAACAACTTCGGGTTCGGACAACATTGTAAAAATAATATTTACATTTTTGCCTATATCTGCCGGAGAGCCTGCAAGCTCTGCTCCTTTTTCAACCAGGAGTTTTGCTTTTCCAATTGATCTATTATAAACCATCAATTCGTTCCCTTTTTCCAAAAGATTATTTGCCATTCTAGACCCCATCAAACCAAGACCAATAAATCCTATTTTCATATTACCTCATTTCTAAGTCATTAATCAGACTATTTTTATAATTAATTTTTTTCATATTACAGAATCATTTAGAACCAATTTAGCTGCATAAACAAGAACATTAATTTGCAGCCAAATCGCCGCCATTAAGTTATGGGTTTCAAATAAACAAATTTCCCTTCTTTGCTATCCGGGTCAATTTTAAGTCCTCTGAGTTTAATCAAAAAATCCACAGATTTCTTTGCCTCTTTATTATTAACCGCTTCCATACAGACTTCAAAATTATCCGAATCAGATACGCCAATAAGCCATTTATCAAAAGCTGCTCCATTTCGGATCATATGACCATCAAGAGTATGACCTATAAAAGTTGCTTCATGAAATATTAAATCATACATAATAACTATCCATTTTCCTTGTTCAAATATAAGAGTTTTGGCAAACTTTTTTGATGCAAGTCCCAGCGGGACGAAATACCCGCCTAGTCAGGCAGGCCTGTCCGCGCCAGGCGGATTTATAGAAAAATGAATAAAAAAGACATATAAAATCCCGTATAGCGGCGCTGCCGAACGGGATGCAATATGGGGGGATCCACCAATATGTGGGAAATACCTTTAACTATTCCTTTATCATGTTTAGCATTTATTACAAATGAAATTGCAAGAGCCGGGCAAATTGCGTATTAGTTTAATTGTCCTTCTCTTTCTATATATTCTTCAGCATGTTTCTGAAAATCTTCAAGCGAGGGGAATTGTTTATCTGCCGCCGACATTAGCCTTGATTGATCTTTTTTCCCAATTACATCAAGATCTTCTAAAATTATTAAGCTGCTGAAATTCAATTTTTCAGCAATAAATTTTTGACAGCTAATTGTAGCGAGACGTGCATTGGCAGAATTATTTACTCCGAAAACATAAATGGGCCTTTTCCGGTGGTTAAAACAATAGTTTACTTCGTATTCTTCGTGTTCAGGAATAGGAAAATAATTTTTCTGTGGATTATATTTCTGCAGATTAGTCATCATATATTCTTCCAACATTTCAAAAAACAAACTATGGATGACCTCTCTTTTATATAATCTCATATTTGTTATTTTACTAACTGTTTGAGCAAACTGCATTAGACCGTGATAGGTATATTCCGGCTTGACATCAATAAATAGATTCCCATTATCATTTTGTATTGAGTTTTCCGAAATTATTTTATTAAATATTTTTTCTTTATTCGGTGTATCGACATCAAAAGAATATGATAGACGCATAAGTGTTAAACCATAATCGCTGATTCTAATAAGTCCATTGTCTGAAATCTCTGAAAGAAAAATATCCATCATATCGCCATCAGCGTGATAAAATGGTGCAAATACCTGAAGTATATTTTTTCTTTTTTCTTTTAGATAAAAGAAATTATTAAACTGCACTTTAATCTTATTTATATATTCTTCGGTCATATAATTCAATGGTTTACAAGTTTATTCAAACATATTTATTTGATAAATGTTTGGGAAATAACTATCCGCATCTTTTATGTTCACATGTTTGCAAAAATAAATTAATGCTTGTTCAAAAGAAGCATATTCTTTCGTCATTTCACTTTGTTTAGGATCATTTATATTATTTTCAATAAGCCCGGCATTAATTTTGTGTGTATGATATCCAAAGTGAGGGATTGGATTTAAAATATCAACAACAACTTCGCCATGGTTGCCGTTGCATCTGAAAAGCTGAATAGTTGTTCCTTCTTCAGAGTGATAAACCAACCCGATTGAGAAATTTTCTTTAAAGCTTATGTGCTTCCGCAGAAATACCGAGTATCTTCTTTTATCATCAAGGGAAGCTAAATCAAAGTCATTTCTTAAATGCTGATTTTCAACTCTAAAATCCTTTTTGGGAGGCTCTGTTATAATCTTTTCCTCGCCAATAAGTTTCGATATTAACACATCAGTAAACAGATTGGGATCCATGTCTTTGACAAAAGTATTATTTTTTTATTATAAATATAAGTCAAATCTTTTTAATGCGCTTCATGTTTTTCAGACTCTTCTTTGCTAATTAGCCGGACTATGCTCGGGTCTATAATTTTTATCCCGCAAAGGCGGGATTTCAATTGACATATTTATTGAATCTTAAACTTTTCGTAATCTTCTTTACTAATAATTTCGCCAATTTTAGGATCTATAATCTCAACTTCTTCATAAGTAAGGTTGTAGAGCTTGTAAAATTAGTTTTCTTGAGAGCGACCACTCGACGGAATGGCGATAGTGTAAAATGCTTTCATAAAAAACCCTTAAAATTAATAGAGCACTAATAATATAATATATTTTTATTCTCAGCGAAAAAAACGCAAAAATAACGCTGTTTTTGAGCTAAAATAACACTTTATCATTGGTTTATGCGTAAAATTATTGCGTAAGACGTATACAGTTTACGCAAAAAAAAATCATTAGGATAACTTCCAATAGCCAGTTCTTTTATATCCAACAAACTCAACTAAACCTTCTTTTTTTAAAGATCGCAAAAGATTATAAATCTTATTTCGATCAGAAACCAATAACAAGCCAACCAAATTCCTGGTTTTTAAGATTTGCTTCATTACCGAGAGCTGAGAAATATTTCGAAGCTGTATTACGGCTGGCATTGTTGAAGATGAAATGAAGGAAAAAATGAATGGCGGATTAAGGAATTCCCTCTATTTTTTAGGACTCATAAATGGCTATCCCTTCTTTCGAAGCATACCTGGCAATAGTACCCGGGATATTTTTATCCCTTTCATATTCTTCAGGTGTAACTGCTATGATATCGAATGCATAATCCAGGGCAAGGAGAGATCTTCTTATTTCTCTCATTATCTTGAATCTGTCATTAAAACCTGAGGTAATAATTAACAAATCTACATCACTTTTATTATCTGCCGTTCCTCTCGCCTGGGAACCAAACAAGATTATCTTTTCTAAAGAAAAATTTAAAAGTAAATTGTCTCTAATTTGGTTTTNNATTTAAGCAACCATTGGCTTTAGCAAAGCCACACCAAGGAAAGTCATAGATAAGATAAGGAATAATTAAAAAATTACTTAACTTTATAAGCGCTATAGGTAGTTAAAGGTGGGAATAGTTTTGAGAAATTTCATCCAGATTGGAACCGGCTCGTTCTACTGCCCATACAAGAATATTATTATTTACTTCAATTTCCATTTTTAATGAATTACCCCGCCGCA
>PLNZ01000213.1 GCA_003142915.1 Ignavibacteriales bacterium
TAAAAAATTTCTTTCTAAACGGGACAAAAAAACAGGCCTCTGGGGCGGCGGAGTTTATTCCCCTAAATGGATTTCAACTCATTATACACTGCTTGAGCTGAAAAATTTATGCGTTCCTCAATCAAATAAAGATTACATTGAAGGAAGCCAAATACTGCTTGATAAACTCTGGATTAACTCAAGGGGAGTAGCAAGAAATAGGAAGCAGGATATCTGTGTATGCGGAATGCTGTTAAGCATTTGCAGCTATGCTAAAATGCAGCATTCAGCCTTGAATGAAATTGTTAACTATATTATTTCTCATTATATGCCGGACGGCGGCTGGAACTGTAGATGGTGGGGCGGTACACAAAAAAGTTCACTTCACACTACGTTAACGGTGCTTGAATTTATACACGATCTTGAAAACAATGGTTACAAATACCATATTGATGAATTAAAAAATTTTAAAAACAAAGCGCATGAACTACTGCTAAAAAGAAATCTTTACAAATCATTATCTACTGGCGAAGTAATTAAATCCCAGATGTTGGTGATGCATTATCCCTGCCGGTGGAAGTATGATATCTTACGCTGCCTTGATTATTTCCAGTCTGTGGATGCGCCGTATGATGAGCGGATGCAGGACGCAATAAATATAATTATTAAGAAGCAGAGAAAGAACGGCAGGTGGGGTATTAGTCATAAGCATGCAGGCTTAGTGCATTTTGATATGGAAAAAAGCGGCACGGATAGCAGGTGGAATACACNNTAATTTAATGGTTTTCTAAAATTTTAAATTAAACCTTAAGTTATTTAATGGCAATCAAATACGAATCAATAGTTCCATGGAGTAGGTCTTATTCGGAATATGTTTTCATGTTTGGTCTGAATGAATCGGATTTAAGCAAATCAATATTAGGTTGCGGAGACGGTCCTGCAAGTTTTAATTCTGTAATGTATAAAAAAGGTAAAAAAGTTATTTCAGTTGATATAATTTATCAATTTTCAATAATTGAAATTAAACAACGTATAAAGGCAACATTTGATATTGTTATGAATCAGACCAGGAATAATCAGGAAAAATTTGTTTGGTCAAATATTAAAAATATATATGAATTAGGCTTGATTAGGCTTTCCGCCATGCAAGAATTTCTAAATGATTATGAGAAAGGTAAAATTGAAAACAGGTATGTTTGTGTGGATCTGCCCGTCCTGCCGTTCAATAATAATAATTTTGATTTAGTATTANNTGTTTTTATATACAAATAATTTAACATTGGACTTTCATATACAATCAATAGCTGAAATGCTTCGTGTTGCAAAAGAAGTTAGGATATTTCCGCTGCTGGATTTTAATGCCATTCAGTCGCCTTATGTAGAAATTATTATGAATATTTACAGTAAAAAAGGGTATTCCGTAAAGCAATTGAAAGTTGATTATGAATTTCAAAAAGGCGGCAATAAAATGTTGGTTATAAAACAAAGTTAAAAAAATTCATATATTGAACAACAAGCAAATGGGCATAAAGAAATTTTCGGAAACAACCGAAGGAACAATTTATAAATCATTATTATATGCATATTCTGAATTTCCGGAGTTAACGGATTTCTTTAAAGATAGCTGGTTAAATTTTGACAAATTTATATACAACAACTTATCATTTATGGACTATAATGGTTTTATAACCGTTGATAATAAAATAGATGGTAATTTTGTGATTGGATTTATGTCATGGGATCCACGTAAATTACCAATTTCTGTCGAAATTGGCCACAATTGTATAATTAAAAATTACCAGGGAAAAGGTTATGGGAAAAAACAATTATTAATTGGATTAGATATGATTAAAAACATGAAACCCTTTAGAATCATAGTTAAAACCGGGAAAGTTGATTTTTTCAAACCTGCACAGCATATATACACATCTGCCGGATTTAAATTTAAATCAGTAATAAAGAGAGATAATTTAGTGGTACCGGAAGTGATAGAATATGAATTTATACCGGACTCAATTTTATTATTATAACTGGAAGAAATCAAAAAAGTTAGCTGAGATATTGAAATACAAATACATATATACATACTATCTTAATTTATATTATGCCCAGCATAAGTAAGGTTTACATAAGCAATTAAATTGATATAATGGAATAAAAGATTACCAAAAAATTTTAGTTTACATCATCTATAATTTAAAGTAGTAAATTGAATTTCTCCAACTATTTAATCTTCTGAATTTTAACACACAAAAAAACAGAGAGTTGCCATTCAGTCATTCTCTTTACATTTTACTTAAATGTACTCATTAGTAATTAACAAATCAGCGATTCGCTGTACATCCATCACACTCCTAAAAATATTTTTTAAAAAACACTTGACAGGTGAACATCCGTACACTATATTTGTGGTAGTAAACATATGAGCACTATTAAACGAGGTTATTGAATGAAAGATCAGCTTACAGACAGACAGGAAGAGATTCTGAACTTTATAAGGCAGTTCCTCATTGAAAACGGCTATCCCCCTACTTTACGGGAAATTGGCAAAAAGTTTGATATTTCCTCCACATTTGGTGTGAAACGTCACTTAGATGCTCTTGTTAAGAAAAGGTACCTGAATGTAGAAAGCAATGCAAGCAGGGGTATTTCATTCCAGAAAGATGATGAAAATGAAGCAAGGATGAACTTGTTCCAGCTTGAAAAAGATCACGGCTTTCGAAAGATACCCGTTGTTGGACGTGTTGCTGCCGGCTCACCAATTCTGGCTGAAGAAAATATTGAGGGCAATATAGTTATTGATTCCACATTTTCAAAAATGTCGGATGACTGTTTTGCACTTAAAGTAAAAGGTGATAGTATGGTTAACGCAGGAATCTTTGAAGGGGACCTGGTAATAGTTTCATCAAAAAGAGATGTTGTAAACGGCGATATCGTAGTTGCTTTAATCAATGAAGAAGCTACAGTTAAAACCTATGAAAATAAGAACGGTAATATAAGATTGATTCCTCAAAACGATTTATATCAACCGATAGAGATATTAAACAATGAAGAGTTTAAACTCGCCGGTAAAGTAGTTGGTGTTGTCAGGTGGTTTAATTAAAAGTTGTAATAATGGAGTTAATATGAAAACAGAAATTTTTTCCTTAGCAATATATAATCGTAATAAAGTAAGCTTTTTATACGGCTTAAATGAGGTTCTGCTTGACCCTTATTATATTTCGAGAGAGAAAAACGGTAAGAAAGTTATATATGGCAGGGCGTTTAATTCAAGCGAGGTAAAGAAATTTGAGTATAAAAAAATAGCTAATATAAAAATAATAAAAGGCACAAAGTTTTCACCGATTATCCCGATACTATCAAAGGTAGTCTGATATAGGAGGCTAATATGCTTGAACTAATGAAAAGAAGAACAATAGATTTACTTGTAGAACAATTCTGGAAAAGAGGTTATTTAACAGTAAGCAGAAAGTTCGGAACCTATCTGCCGGAACCATCTAAAATTGGAAAATTTGATGTTGATGTTATTGCTAAGTATAAAAATAATTTTGCCATTGGTATTACGTTAACAAACGAAGATATGGGCGATGCTTTAATAATCGACCGTTTAAATTTTCTTGCAACAAGGCAGACAAAATACACAAACAAAAAAGTGCTTTTATTCATTGGTGTTCCTTCGGCACTTTTCGGTAACGCCAAAATAATTGTGGAGAAGTTGGAACCTGAAGCAAGAAAAAATATCCGCCTGTTCCCAATAAATGAACAACCCGTTGTTCAGAGAAAAAGTAGCAGGGAAAAAAGAACAACGCTGTTTTCATAGGGAATGCTTAATAAGCCGCGACTATTTTATGAATGATTTGTTTCTGCAATGGTCGCCAAAAATAGTTATATAAGTTGATAAACAGTGCAATAACATTATTCTGTCCGACAGTAATTTATAATTGTTATCCGCTTTACGTTTCTTAGAAGTTCAAGTTTAATTCTTTCCTTTCTCCAATATAATTAACTTATACACAGTTAATTTCCGATGATTTTTTGTTTAATTAAATGTCTTTTATTTTTACCTTTCATAATATTATCCTGCATAATAATTTTAGTAGTTAAAGTTTCAGTTTTAATTGAAATTAAGATTATTTGGTCAATAATTACTTACCTTGACATTAAAGAGTCATAAGTTTAATTTTACACGCTTTATCATTTTTGAGGATAAATTTGGGTAAGAAGCAATCGGAATCCGATGCAAAAATACAAGAAGAGTTAAAAAATTCGGGTGAAATTCCCAACCATATTGCTATAATAATGGATGGGAATGGCAGATGGGCAAGGAAAAGAGGGCTGCCGAGGGTAGCAGGTCATAAAAAAGGAGTTGACTCAGTAAGAGAAGTTACTCAAGCTTGTTCGGATATAGGAGTGAAATACCTTACACTATTCACATTTTCCACCGAAAATTGGAAAAGGCCCAAAGATGAAGTCTCAACTTTAATGCGTTTGCTTTTGAAGAGCGTTAAAGATAAATGTGATGAACTAATGCAGAATGATGTTCGTCTAACTACTATTGGTGATGTTAAATCTTTACCTAAAGAGGTCCAAAAAGAACTCTACGACGCAGTTGAAAGAACAAAAAACAACAAAAAAATGACTCTTAATTTAGCGCTTAGCTACGGCGGAAGATGGGAAATTGTTGAAGCCGTTAAGAGTATAACATATAGTGTATGCGAAGGCAATTTGTCACTTGAAGATATAAACGAAAAAATAATTTCCGAAAATTTGACAACTAAGAATTTTCCTGATCCTGATCTCTTGATAAGAACGAGCGGTGAATTTAGAATAAGCAATTTTATGCTATGGCAGATTGCATACACGGAATTTTATGTTTCCGATGTGCATTGGCCGGGTTTTAACCGCAAGCATCTTTATGAAGCTATAAGGAATTTCCAAAAAAGGGAACGCCGATTTGGAAGAGTCAGCGAACAATTAAATAAGAAAGACAAAGGTTTAAAGAATGTTTCCAGCCTTCATAAAGAGACGGTTTAAATATTTTTTTTTAATATTATTATGTAATTTCTTTCCTTTATCGGCGCAGAATGCCCCGGTCAACTATAAAATCCTTGGTATTTCAGTAGAAGGCAACAAAACCGCTGATGCTGTTACTATTATTGCAAACAGCGGACTTAAACTCGGGGATGAAATTCAATTGGTTGCTGATCAAAATATAATGAATGCAATCAAACAATTATGGACTTTAAATCTTTTTTCGGATATAAATGTTTATGTTGATAAGCAGGTTGCGGACGGCGTTTTCCTTCTTATTAAAGTAAAAGAATTCCCGAGATATGAAAAAGATGTCTTTATCGGTAATGATGCAGAAAGCACCGGCGATCTCCAGGCAAAAATTGATCTTCAGCGCGGGCAAATCTTAAAACCGCAAGAAGAAAATAAAATCAGAAACGATATCCTTAAACTGTATGAAAAAGATGGCTATTTAAATGCTGAAGTTAATTTTGAGAATTTTGTTTATCATACAGCCGATACTACAAAAGATGATATCGAAGTAAAATGGAAAAATGAAAAAGACTCGACGGACGATTATACCGTTAAGTATGACCTGAAAGAAAATTCATATCTAAATCTCATTGACAAAATTAAAGACAGAATTTTGCTGGTGATTAAAATAAATGAAAATCAAAAAGTTAAAGTGCGCCATATCGTATTTGAAGGTAATAAAGCTTTTTCAGACGATGATCTGAAAGGAGCATTGGATAATACTGAAGAAGCCAAATGGTGGAAATTCTGGAGCAGCGCTGAATTTGATCCTCAAAAATTTGAAGACGATAAAAAAGCTCTTACAACTTTCTACCAGAAAAACGGTTATAGGGATGGACAAATTGTTTCTGATTCGCTGATTTATTCAAACGACAAAAAAGATCTTACTATATTAATAAGCGTATATGAAGGCTCTCAATACTTTCTTCGAAATATAACCTGGGAAGGTAGTACTTATATTCCTGAAAGTGTTTTGAATGACCGGCTCGGTTTTAAAAAAGGGGATGTCTACAATTATGAAAAATTCGAGCAAAACCTTCACGGCAACAAAGATCAAAACGACGTTGCCTCACTTTATTTAGACAACGGCTACTTGATGTTTAACTTAAAGACAACTGAAACTAAAGTTGGTTCTGATTCAATGGATGTAGATATCCATATAGATGAACACAACCAGTTTAGAGTTGGAAAAGTTAATATTGCGGGAAATGATAAAACTAAGGATAAAGTTATCCGCCGTGAACTTTATACAATACCGGGAGAATTCTTTAACAGGGGACTTCTTTTAAGAAGCATCCAGCAGCTTGCCAACTTGAAGTATTTTAACACGGAAAAATTATATGGCGCAGACGGTATAAATACTTCGATTAAAAACGACAGTACGGTAAATGTAACTTTTAATGTTGAGGAAAAATCCAGCGATTATTTAAATGCCTCTGTCGGTTATAGTGGAAGTTACGGCTTCAGCGGATCAATTGGTATTACACTATCAAACTTCTCTCTCGATCAGCCCTTCTCTTTGGGCGGCGGACAAATATTAAGCTTCAATTGGCAGTTTGGTGTAAGCAATATTTACAGGACTTTTACACTTGGATTTACGGAACCCTGGTTTATGGATACACCTACTATGCTTGGATTTGAAGTTTTTGATACCAGGCAGCAGTATGTTTATGATATGAGTGATGCAGGGGCAGATGTAAAACTTGGACGTAGATTAAGATGGCCGGATGATTATTTTTATATTCAAGGTATGCTCAGGTATCAATATAATGATATTCTCGATGGAGCAGGCGTATATTCGGATGGTATAACTCATCAGTACACGGTTGGTGTAACGATAAGCAGGAAGAATGTTGATAACCCAATCTTTCCTTCAACCGGATCCAATGTATCGCTGGATGGGCAGCTTTCAGGAGGCGTGCTGCTACCGGGAGATCTTAATTATTACAAGGTCAGTTTTCTCTCGGAATGGTACAAACAGTTGTTTAATACAAACAGGTTAACTTGGTATACTGCGACAGAGATGGATTATATTCATGAGTTGGACCAATTTACATCCACGCATATAAATCCTTTTGAACGCTTTATGATGGGCGGTAACGGGCTTGAAATAGCTACTGTTCCCCTCAGAGGTTACGACGATAGGTCAATCGGACCTGCAAGCGGCGGTGATGTTGTAATAAGATATACTACTGAAATTCGTGTTGCAGTTACATTAGAACCTGTGCCGTTGTACTTTCTAACTTTTGCAGAAGCAGGCAATGTTTTTCTTGATCTTCAGCATACCGATCCGTTTGATTTGAGGCGTTCTGCAGGTGTTGGCGCAAGAATTATGATTAACCCTATCGGATTAATAGGATTTGATATGGGTTGGGGTTTTGACAGAAAAGCGGTTAATGGTAAAGACCCTGCATGGCTGTTCGCTTTCCAATTTGGCAAAGGATTTTAATAACTATTTATCTGAATGAGAGGTAATTAAAGAGTGAAAAAACATATTTTATTTATACTATTTCTTTTTGCCGGTTCTAATTTTCTTTCAGCTCAAACTCAGAAGTTAGGCTATGTGGATTCGCAGGTTATACTTGCACAGTTTCCAGAAGCTATTAAGGCGCAGGGCGATCTTGATGCACTGTCAAATTCATGGTCGGCTCATCTTGATAGTATGCGTGCTGATTATCAGCTAGCACTGGCAGACTACCAGAAAAAAGCCAATACTATGCCTGATCAGGAAAAACAGACGACGCAGCAGAAGTTAGTTAGTCAGGAAAATGAGGTTGTAAGTTATAACAGGAAAAAATTTGCGCAGGGAACCGGAGAGATATATAAGAAGCAGGATGAAATATTCGGCCCTGTAAAAAGCAAAATTTATAAAGCTATTAAAGATGTTGCAATAAGAGAAGATGTGAAATTTGTATTTGATAAAGCCGGTGACGTTGTACTACTTTATGCCGATTCTGCATCCGATTTAACTTATAAAGTGCTTGACTATTTGAAAACAGGTGGCAAATAATTTTATTATCTCACCCTCTATTCCTTTTCCTGGTGAGAGGGACTATCTTAAAGGATGTCTTTGGCAAGGGTGATGTTATTGTAAAGCGTTGAATAATCTATTAGAACAACACGTTTTGATGGATAAAATTATTCTTGCTAAAAAATTCTAAATTAATTTTTAAAGTAACAACTCATATTAAGGAGTTAATATGAAAAAAATAATTTTATTAATAATTTTATATTTTTTTGTTTTAACTGGTTTTTCATACAGCCAACTTAAAATCGGTTATGTCGATTCTAAAACTATTCTGAGCAAACTTCTCGATGCCCAGGACGCTCGTCAAAAGCTTGATGCAATTATTAAGGATTGGCAGAACGATCTGAAAAAACTGGAAGATCAGAAGAAAGCCAGGCAGGACGACTATGATAAGCGTAAATTAATCATGACCGAACAGACACGCGGTGATTTAGAAGACCAGATAAAGAAGCTTGATCAGCAGATAACCGAATACCGTGATAAAAAATTCGGGGCCAACGGTGAGCTTTTTAAGCAGCAGGAAGATTTAATGAAACCGGTTCAGAATAAAATATTTAACGCAATTCAGGATGTTGCAAAAGACGAAAGTCTGGATTTTGTATTTGACAGGAGTAATGCTGTCGTTTTATTATTTGCAAAAGAGAAGTATGACATTACCCCTTTAGTTATGGATAAATTAAAACTTCAATAATAAAGAAATATATGACAATTAGCCTTACAGAAGTTGCAGAGCTTACCGGCGGAAAGATAACCGGCGATGAAAACATTAAAATTACAAATCTTGCAAAAATTGAAGATGCCAACCCTGGTGAACTTACATTTTTATATCTTCCCGCTTATGAAAAATATTTTGCCGTTACCAAAGCTTCCGCAATTTTAGTAAAGCCGGGATTTAATAAAATTCGCCGTGATATTGCATACATCGAAGTTAATGATCCCAATAAAGCATTTTCAAAAATTCTGATCCATTATTTCTCTCCCGAATTTTCTTTGACCGGTATAGATATCTCCGCATCGGTGCACCCTTTGTCTGTTCTTGGTAAAAATGTTGCACTTGGTAAAAATGTGGTTGTTTCAGCGGGGTGCAGAATAAATGATAACGTAAAAATTTTTCATAATACTGTTCTGCTTGAGAATGTAGTTGTTGATGAAGGTACTATTATTTTTCAAAATGTAAGTATAAGAGAAAAAGTAAGGATTGGGAAGAGAGTAATAATACATCCCGGAGCTGTAATAGGTTCCGACGGTTTTGGATTCTTTACTGACGAAAAAGGAGTATATCACAAAATACCGCAGATAGGTATAGTCGTTTTGGAAGATGATGTTGAGATTGGTGCAAATGTTACAATAGATCGTGCTGCCTTAGGAGCTACTGCAATAAAAAGAGGTTCCAAGCTTGACAACCTTGTGCAGATTGCTCATAACGTAGTAGTCGGAGAAGATACTGTAATATCGGCTCAGACAGGGATTTCCGGCAGTACTAAAATCGGCAATCATTGTATACTGGCCGGGCAGGTTGGCATTATCGGGCATATAGAAATTGGCGATAACATAATTGTTATGGCGCAATCAGGTATTTCCAAATCTTTATCCAAACCAGGACAGTATTTCGGATCGCCGGCGAAAGAAGCTAAAACAGCAATGAGACAAGAAGCATATATCAGGAGTCTTCCCGACTATCTTGAAAGAATAAAACAACTGGAAAAACAGGTTAAATTATTAACTGAGGAAATAAAAAAACTAAGCAACCCACAATCCGGAAAGCCGGATAAATAATAATTTTTGAAACTTGCTGTAATAAGCTGCGTACTTTTGCGGTTCATTTAATTGTATTTCAAAACTCGTCTTACTATTTTGATAACCTAATTCCGGCAAATTTAATTTTTTGTGTTAAAAAAACGGATTTATAACAAATGTTAGAATTACAAAGAACAATCGAACAACCTGTTTCTATGTCTGGAATTGGGCTGCATACAGGTACATCATGTACAATGACCTTTAAACCGGCCCCTGAAAATTACGGCATAAGATTCGTTCGTACTGATTTAGGTGGAAATCCCGAAATACCCGCTACGGCGGATAATGTGGTTGATGTATCCCGCGGAACTACATTAGGTATAGGGGAAGCAAAAGTTTATACTGTTGAGCATGTACTTGCGGCTGTTGTAGGGCTGCAAATTGATAATATTATTATTGAACTGGATGGAGTAGAGCCTCCGGTTGGGGACGGGAGTTCGGCGCATTATGTTGAACAACTTATTAAAGCAGGATTTGTTCAGCAGGATGCACCTAAGGATTACCTGATTATTGATCAAGAAGTAACTTACCATAATGAAGAAAGCCAAATAGATATTGTAGCCCTTCCACTGGATAATTATAGGGTAACTGTCATGGTTGATTATCAAAACCCGGCGCTTGGAAGCCAACATACGGGACTTTTTGACCTTGAAAAAGAGTTTGTTACTGAATTTGCATCTGCAAGAACTTTTTGTTTCCTAAGTGAAGTTGAAAAACTTGCAGATTTAGGGTTGATAAAAGGCGGCGATATTGATAATGCGGTTGTTATTATTGACGGGAATACAAATGAACATGAGCTTGATAAACTCGGGCAAAAGCTGGGTATAAAAGAAAAAGTTATTCTGGGTACAAACGGGATATTAAACAATAAAGAACTAAGATTTAAGAATGAACCTGCAAGACACAAACTTCTTGATCTGTTAGGGGATTTGGCGTTGATAGGTGTACCTATTAAAGCGCAGATTTTAGCTGCCAGGCCCGGTCACAGGGCAAATGTTGAATTTGCAAAACAGATCAGAAAGTTGTATCAGCAAAAGAAACTTGTAAAAAAATATCAATTCGTAAAAAAAGAAGGAACCGTTTTTGACACAAGTGCGATAGAAAGAATTCTTCCGCATCGTTATCCCTTTCTGCTCGTTGATAAAATAATTCATCTTGAACTTGATAAAAAAGTAATTGGAGTAAAATCTGTAACTGTTAACGAACCATTTTTTCAGGGTCATTTTCCGGGGCAGCCGATTATGCCGGGAGTTCTTATTTTAGAATCTCTGGCACAAACCGGGGGAATTCTCTTATTAAATTCTTTTCTTAATCCGGAAGAAAAACTCGTTCTGTTTATGCAGATTAACAATGCAAAATTTAGAAAGCAGGTAATGCCGGGCGATCAACTTTTTCTCGAAGTTGAATTAACAAATAAAAAAAGCAAAGTTGTTAAAATGTACGGCAGAGCTTTTGTGAACGATAATCTTATAGCCGAAGCGGAATTTATGGCGGCTATTATAGACAGAGAAGCAAATACCGCGGATAAAAAGGAATAAATGAATACTATTCATCCTACTGCTATTGTGAGCAGTAAAGCTGAACTTGGTAACAATGTTACCATTCTCCCCTATACAATAATTGAAGACAATGTTGAAATAGGAGATAACTGTATAATAGGTCCAAACGCTGTTATTTACAACGGTGCAAGAATTGGCAGCCGTGTCAGGATTTACCAGTCTGCTTCAGTTGCAAATGTACCTCAGGATTTGAAATTCGAAAATGAAGAATCGTTATTTATAATAGGCGATGATACTGTAATCAGGGAATTTGTTACACTTCACCGCGGAACTAAAGACACCGGTTTTTCACAGATCGGTAAAAACTGCCTTCTTATGGCATACACACATGTTGCACATGATTGTATAATAGGTAATAATTGTATACTTGCAAACGGTGTTCAAATTGCCGGGCATGTTACAATTGAAGATTATGTTATTATCGGCGGCTTATCACCTGTTCACCAGTTTTGTATTGTTGGACAGCATGCAATGATCGGCGGAGGATTTAGGGCTGTACAGGATGTACCGCCATATATTCTTGCTGCAAATGAACCTTTGGAGTATAAGGGGCTTAATCTTGTTGGGCTTCGCCGGCGGGGCTTCTTACTTTCTGATATTGAAGCTTTGAAAAAAGCCTACGGTTATATTTATAATAATTCATTGAATGTAAGTCAGGCAAAAGAGAAAATTATAACTGAATTAGGAAATAATGCACTAATAAAGAATGTTTTGGATTTCTTAGGTAAGAGTAAACGAGGACTAATAGGCAAATGAATTGGCGGTTCGTAAATACCGGGTTTAATTCAGGTAAATTTAATATGGCTTACGATATGCAACTCGCAAAAAACCGTAAACCGGACGAAGCGGTACTCAGATTATACAGGTGGAAGCCGTATTGTATTTCACTTGGTGCCAACCAAAGTTTTGATTCAATCAATATAGAAAAAGCGGAAGAAGACAGAATTGATGTTGTTAAAAGGCCTACCGGCGGGCGGGCTATTCTTCATGCAGAAGAATTGACCTACTCTGTTGTATTGCCTATTGACCATGATTCATCTGCAAGAAATATTTATTTAGAAATTAACAAAGCTTTATCTGAAGGACTTAGCCTTTATAGCGATAAGCTAACAGGCATTGAACTTGAAAAATCCCAACCTGATTTTAGAGAATTTTATAAAGAAGAACAAAGTGCTGCATGTTTTGCTGTTCCGGCAAAGTGCGAATTGAAGTATGACGGCAAAAAGCTTGCAGGTAGCGCACAAAGAAAACTCGGCAATGTAATATTGCAACACGGATCAATTTTGTGCGGGGATTTTCATAAAAAAATTGTCGATTATCTTGTTTTGAATGCAGAAAATTATGATAAGATAATATCTCTGCTTAATTATACTGCTGATCTGTTTTCTATTACTGGGCGGGAAATTAATTATGATCTGTTGGCACAATCTATTGCAGGTGGTTTTGAATCTTATTTTGATATGAAGTTTTATGAACTAACTCCTGTTAAATATTTTGTATCCTGTGAAAAATTAATATGTATTTAATAATTGTAAAAAAAAGAAATTGAACTATTATGAGCACTGAAAAAGTAATTAAAAGAGTAACTACAAAAACACTTGCACTTCTAAAAAAGAAGGGAATAAAAATTTCTGCCCTGACAGCTTATGATTTTATAACAGCGAAACTTCTTGATGAGGCTGGCATAGATATAATACTGGTAGGTGATTCTTTGGCAAATGTATTCCAGGGAATTGAAACCACGCTGCCGGTTACAATGGATGAAATGATATACCATACTAAGGCAGTTGCAAGGGCAATTAATAGAGCTATGCTTGTTGTCGATATGCCTTTTATGTCTTACCAGCTAAGTCCGGATGAGGGTTTTAGGAATGCAGGTAGAATAATGAAAGAAACTTCCGCGGGTGCGGTTAAACTGGAAGGTGGTCTTAGAGTTGCCGAAACAATTAAAAAAGTTACGGATGCAGGTATTCCCGTTATGGGTCATATTGGCTTAACACCTCAGAGTATATATCAATTTGGAAGTTACAGGGAGCGGGGAAAAGATGAGAAAGAAGCAAAAGAAATTTTACAGGATGCCAAGGCAGTCGAAGAAGCGGGCGCTTATGCAATTGTTATCGAAAAAATTCCTGCTTTATTAACAAAAAAGATTTCAGAACAGATTAAAATACCAACAATAGGGATTGGCGCAGGCGTTTACTGTGACGGGCAAATTCTTGTTACTCCCGATATGCTGGGTCTTAATGTGGATTTTCATCCCCGTTTTGTGAGGTATTATGCCGATCAAGCCGATGTAATTTCCAATGCCGTAAAGAAATATATCGAAGATGTTAAGGCGACTAATTTCCCATCTGCCGAAGAAAGTTACTAATGGATATTTTACTTGCCTTGCACTGAAATCCTGAAATGTTATGAAGAAAATACTTTCCCTTATTACAATTTTATTTTTTTTTGCATTGCCTTTAGTATTTCCACAGATACCTTCGGCAAAATATCTTGATGGAGCTTCTATTACCGCCGTTATTAGTGACGGCGGGAATATTTGGGTATCAACTTACGGAAGAGGTATTTATATGTATTCTGTAAGTGACGATCAATGGACTGAATATTCAACCAAGAACGGCAAGATAGAGAATGATTTTTTTTATTCAATAGCTGTAAGCAAAGACAATGTTTGGGCTGGTGCTGTAGATGGTCTTTATACTTTGGAAAGAAAAAGAGATCAATGGCGGAAAAGAAAATTTTCTCTTGGCGGTGAAATGGGAAATTGGATTCGTTCCCTGTGTTATGATCCTGCACAAAATATTTTATGGATTGGGCGATTCCAGAATTTAACTTTGCTTGATGTACAAAAACAAAGATACTCGGACCGTATGCTAACACAAAATAATGATGCTAAAACAAACACCATTAAAGTAATAAAGCTTGACGGCGACAGCCTTATATGGTTTGGCACCGAATCAGGGGTATTCAAATACCGTAAAAAGATGGGGATGGAAGATAGAAATGCTTGGCAGTTTATAAATAATAAAGACGGCGGGTTTCTAAATGAAGGCGACGCTGTCTCGCTTACGGATATTCTTTTTGAACCTGGAAATATTTGGTTTGGAACGGATGAGTTTATTACAGTAAAAGATCCCAATTTTAATGTAGGCGGAATTTATTTTTACGACAGGCACAAGAAGTGGGAGAAAATATCACATGAAGACGGCCTGCCTGCCGACGGTATTTATTGTCTTTCCAGAACCGGCAATAAAATATGGGCTGGTGTTTATTCATTTGATAAACAGGAAAAAAAAGATTATGGGCGAGGTCTGGTTTTAATTGACAGAACTACTCTAAAAGTAACCCCGGTTGATCTTAACGAAATAAATATCAATTCTTCAAAAATTGTTTGCGCCTATTTTGACGGTTCCAATATGTGGATTGGAACGGACAATGGATTAAGTAAAGTTGTAATTGAAAATCCTTTGGCTAAATGGACTCTTAAAAAGGCAGAAGTGCCAAAACCGGAAAAAATTAAAGTTAAAAAGAAAATCAGAAGGTAGAATCCTATAAAGCTTCATTGCTTTATTGTTGGATTGTTAAAAGCAAATTTATCCGGCAATGAAGCGCTGATAAAAGTAAGAGATAACTCCTGTTTAATGGCTTATATTGATCAAGGATAACATTCTGCATGCCAAATGTCTTTTCACCGAATATATTTATAATTATCTTTACGTTGTTTTTTATAAGGAATAATTATGGTAACTCTTACAGCTAAAAGACTTAATACTCTTAAAACACGTTTCCAAGGGTTAAAAATTGCAGTTATTGGAGATATGATGCTTGACTGTTATTACCGCGGTGATGTAAAAAGAATTTCCCCAGAGGCCCCTGTACCCGTAGTTGAAGTGGAAAATGAATTTTACAGGTTTGGCGGCGCTGCTAACGTTATCTTGAATATCTCAAAGCTCGGAGGTATACCATTTCCTGTAGGGATAATAGGACGTGATATCTTCGGAACAATATTTACCTCGTTACTGGATGAAGCGGGGATAAAAACCGAAGGAATTAGCGTTGACGAGTCGAGGCCGACAACTGCAAAAACAAGAGTAATTGCAGATCATCAACATCTGGTTAGAATAGATCGGGAGAGCAAGCAGTATATCAGCCGTGAAATCCAAAATAAATTATACGGATATATTGAGGACAATATAAAATCATTTGATGGTATTATTTTGCAGGACTATAACAAAGGAGTGCTTACTCCTTCTATAATTGAGAAAGTGATTTTGCTTGCTAATAAATATAAAGTGCTTATAACTGCTGATCCCAAGTTTAACAATTTCTTTTTATACAAGAATGTCGATGTATTCAAACCTAACAGGAAGGAAGCTGAAGACATTCTTGGTTTAAAAATAAAAAATGATGAAGATATTTCGGAAGTTGGGAAAAAACTTCTTGAGAAACTGAAAGCTAAGAACGTCCTTTTAACTTTGGGCGAGGGTGGTATGGCTGTTTTTAAGAGCGGTAAAAAAGAAAAGCGGATGCCGACAAAAGCGCACAAGGTTGCAGACGTTTCAGGCGCGGGAGATACGGTTATTTCCACGCTCACAATGGCAATTGCCGCCGGTGCAAATATATATGAAGCTTGCTACCTTGCTAATTATGCAGGCGGCTTAGTATGCGAGGAAGTTGGTATTGTTCCTATTGAGATTGAAAAATTATTTAATACTGTTTTGGAAGAAAGCAAATGAATGAAGTCAAATCGCTTCAAGAAATAAAAGCAATTCGTGAAAAATTTAAAAAAGAAAAAAAGAAGGTTGTGTTCACCAACGGCTGTTTTGATCTTATTCATGCCGGTCATGTTGATTATCTTTCTAAAGCAAGAAATCTCGGCGATGTATTAATAGTCGGTTTGAACAGTGATGCCTCGGTAAAAAGATTAAAAGGAGAAAAGAGACCGATATTGCTTGAAGCTGAAAGAGCATTTATTATTTCAAACTTAAAACCTGTGGATTATGTAACAATATTTGAAGAAGATACTCCCGGTAGGTTGATCGGAGAACTCATTCCCGATATACTAGTGAAAGGAGCAGATTGGGCTATAGAAAATATTGTCGGCAGGGATGTGGTTGAGGCAAACGGAGGCGAAGTGAAAACAATTAAATTTGTAAATGATCAATCGACTTCTAAGATTATTGATTCTATCTTGGATAAATTCGGAAGGTAAAATATTTAACCTGATTACTGTCTTTGATATGACAAATCTCATCTAACTTAGGATATAAAGGGATAATAATGTTTCTTTGTATTTATATTTTACGTAATGTGGTAAAAATTTACAACTCTCGCTGAGATTATTATTTGGTTAATCACTAAGTAATACTAATGAAAAATAATTCAGATTATAAATCAGACACTATTTTATTATAAGTTCATTTGGAAAAAAATAAAATTAAAATAAAAAAGAAACGAACCCTGCTCCAAAATATTGTTAATGTATTTTTATACACATGGATAACACTGTTGTTTATTTCCCTTGAATTGTTCGGAATCAGTCAAACCTTAACATTCAGAAAATTCCTTCGCAATGAAGTCATAAATATTGCGAACAATGAATTGAATGGTTATATCAGATTAGGGAAAATTGACGGTACAATATTTACATCCCTTGTTTTAAGAAACACTATCATAATTATGGGCAGTGATACTTTGTTAAATGCCGGTGTAATTGAAGTAAAAACAAGCCCACTGCAAATATTTCTAAAAAGAATTTATGTAAGAAAAGTTGAAATAGCAGATGCAAAAATTGCATTCGTTGCAGACAGTACAGGCTCACTGAATATTTCAAGGTTGTTTCCTTCCAGTCCGAAAGATTCGGTGCATTCAAAGTTCCCATTTAAAATCATTGCTCCTGATGTAAAACTTACGAATGTAAGTTTTACGATGAAAGATTATAATAATGTTAACAATACAAGGATAAATGATGAATTGAACTTACACAATCTTTCGGTTAAAGATTTAAACCTTTCTTTAACTGCTTCAGCTGATATAGGTAATAATGAGTATGACATACAAATAAATAACTTTTCATTAACTCCAAATTTGAAATATTTTAAACTAAAAAATTTATCAGGTGAGCTTTATGTTGATACAAACGGGGTTTATATAAACAACCTGAAAATTCTTACTGATGGCTCGGAAATATTGCTTAAAGCTAAGGTGGATAAATTTAATTTATTTGACAGCACTGCATTTTCAAAAATCGAGAAGTCGGATTTTAATGTTAACTTAAAAGCATCCAAATTTAATTTTGATGACCTCTCTTCTTTTATTAAAGATGTAGATTTTCTTAAGGGGATAGCATCAGTAGAACTGGAAGCAGCCGGAACGTTAAAAGACTTAACGTATAACCGCATTGAATTAAATTATCTTGATACCCATCTCGAATTAAAGGGAAAAATTCAAGATGTTCTGAATTCCGATAAAATGTTTATTTCAGCAGATTTTATTAACAGCAGAATAAGAGAAACAGATGCCGATAAACTTATACCTTCTTTCGGCATACCGGTTTATAAGGAATACGGTGTTGTAAATTTTGATACATTAAAATATTCTGGCAACCCGCTTAATTTTAGAACAACTGCAATTTTTAGAACAGCACAAGGCAGCGCTGGTGTAAGAGGAACTCTTGATTTAAAAAAAGACGATATGCAGTACGATGTTGAATTTACTTCTAAAAATCTTGATCTTTCACCGCTTACAGGAATTGCTACAAATCTTAATTCAAAGGGCATCATAAAAGGCAGTGGTATTTCGCCGGATAGGTTAAATTCAACTTTGATATTTGCAAGCAATTGTTCTTTTGGAAAAAACAAAATTTTGGATTCACTGAAATTTGATGCCGATGCTAAAAATAATAATATAAATTATAACCTGGAATTAAAATCAGATTCCACTTCTGCAGTAATTGCCGGTAACTTGAATTTTTCAAACAAAGAAGAACCTTCGTATAATCTTTCCGGCATAGTTAAGAGCTTAAATCTTGCATCATTTACTGGCGATACATTACTAAGAAGCAGTTTGAATTTTGATTTTAACGGGAACGGAAATAGTTTTAATCCCGACGACTTGAATTTATACTTTACTTTAGATTTAAGCAAGTCGATGATTCATAATGTATTTATTGATAGTACAAAAGCTATTGTCGATATTCGCAGCAATGATAAAGGGGAAAGAGTAATAAACTTAATTTCCGATCTTGCCGATATTACTTTTACAGGTAAATTTTCCATCAATAAGACAATAGAATTTATAAGCAAAGAAGCAGGCTTAATTTCCGGTGAGGTTCAGGATAAAATGAATTCTATCCTTTACCCGGACTCTGTTTTTAACAGGCAGGTAAAGACGGGAATAGCAGTACAGACTTTAAGGCAGAAAAAATTAGCTCCTTCTTTACCTGCGTCAATGTATATAAAATATTATATGGAGTTTAAAGACTTTAATCTACTCTCCCTCTTCTTGGACAGCAATCAATTCAGTATAGATGGAAATGTGAGCGGCGAGTTTAAAAATAACGGAAATGATATTTTTGTTTCCGTCAATANNCGTCAATACTAATTTAAATTACTTGAAATACTGGGGAGAAAGCAACGTATTTTTCCTATCCAACTTTGCGCTAAATTTTAATTTAAGTAATAATGTTAATTCTACGTCGCTGAATAATATTATAGCAAATCTTCAGTTAACATCGGATAGAATATTTGCAGGTAGCGATATCAGGAATGTAATTCTGAATTTAAAATTACAAAATGAAGCAACAGACATTAATCTATCTGGTAATTTAGGAGGTCATGCTACTGCAAAAATTTTGGGTAAGGCTGACTTTTCCGGCGGCACAATTAAATTGAATTTGGATACACTTGAGTATGCTTATAATGAATTCAATATAGTAAATAAAGGTAATGTCAGGGTAAATTATTCGAAAGATAATATCATTATAGACAATCTTGATTTAATCAGAAATGGTGGTGAAATAGGAATTAGAGGTAACTTATCACGTTACGGCAGGCAGGATTTAAAACTTAATATGAATAATATTAACGGGAATGATTTAGCTGTAAACCTCTTTAATCTTTCTTCAGACACTTCTTTGAGTGCAAATATTAATCTGAATGCTGAAATAACAGGGAATTTTTCCAGTCCAATTATTGTAATAAATACCGGCTTAGACAATCTTTCATTTAGGAACAGAATCATTGGTAACTTGAAAGGAGAATTAAATTATTCAGATCAAAACTTAGCTATGAATGTGCAGATCATTGATTCAACATTTAATAATAGTGGCCCATCACTTTTGCTAAAGGGAACCGTTCCTGTTGACCTATCATTCACCAATGTGGAAGAACGATTGATAAAATCTAAACAAATCGATTTAACGTTAACATCCACTAATTTAGATTTAAGCCCTTTGTAAAATTCACTACCGGCGATAAAAAAAATAAAAGGAAATTTAA
>PLNZ01000192.1 GCA_003142915.1 Ignavibacteriales bacterium
GGAGAAAGAAGAGAAGCCATTCCAACACCAATGCCCCCGATCATCCGGTAAATTATAAATTGGGTAAGAACCATATATCCGCCCTGTCCTACAGGTTTAAAACCCGCTTCCGGGATTGCCGAACCAATTGAAGCAATCAAGAAAAGCACTGCCGAAATCATCAACGCCTTTTTTCTCCCAAACCCGCTACTAATAAATCCTGCGATGGCGCCTCCGATTACGGCGCCTATCAAAGCGCTTGATACCGTAAAGCCCAAAAGGGAATTTGCAGAGATCTCCGCTAATCCTCTTGGTAAAACAAAATAGTAATTAAGGGCGCTTACAGTACCTGATATATCGGCAGTATCGTAACCAAAGAGTAATCCTCCTAAGGCTGCAATTAACGTTATTCGAAAAGCGTATGATTCGTTTTCTTTTGCCGGATAGTTTTCCATTTTTTCCCTAAAGTTATTTTTTCAGCATTATTCATTATTTGGCGAAACGTTTAATCTAATGCAGGCAATCAAAAGCCGCAGAGTTGTATCAATAGTCCACGGATTAATCCAGGGGTTACTAATATTATTTTACGTAAGCAACCGGTTCACAGAATGCTTTCAGATTTTCGACGGGAGTTCCCGAAGGTATCTCGCATCCTGCATTAACCATAAACGGATTGCCGACAGACTTGTAAGTTTTGTTTATATATTCACGAATCGAACCGGGTGTTCCATGCAGAACTCCCCCGACGGGATTTATATTGCCGCTGATAACGACATTACTGCCGGCGATCTCCCGCACACGAACAATGTCAACCATGTGGTCAACATCCAAAATATCAACACCCAAATCAGCAATTCCAGGCAAGAGATGCGTGATGTTTCCACAGATATGTAACCGTACATAGGCGCCCATCTCCCGGATGGCTTTAACCAGTAATTTTTCCCACGGCTGAATTAAAGCTTCGTAAGTATTCGAAGATACCTGGCTTGCTATAGCATCACCAATTCCAATAGTATCCGCACCGGCTTCTATCTGCGCTTTTGCAAAATCAATCCCTGCTTTAACGCACAAATCCATTAGGCTGTAAAGGAAATCAATATCTTACATTGTGTCCATCAGGAAATTCGTTACACCACGCAGGTCCGCCGCCTCTGCAGCGGGCCCTTCCACCCAGCCCATGATAGAATATTTTCCGCCATAAAATTTTTTGTACTCTGCAATTGCTTTTACCCGGTCTGCCATTCTTTCCGAAGTGAGCGGATCCGGTTGAAGAAGAACGGATATATTCTTCACATTTTCCAGAGGCTGAGTGCAGCGCGGTACGCCATCTTTGAAATACGTAACTTTGCCTCCGAATCCCTGAGTCTCACGATAAGGATCTGAGATAGTGCTCAACTGATCAAAACCAAAGTCCTGAGCGCATCTGCGGTTCGCTTCAACAAGTATCCTATAGTTCGATGCAAATGCCTCATAGTCCGATCTTATGTATTCTTCTGCAAACTGCATTAATATAGGTATCCTCGGAACAAAGTCAACTCCGCCGCCCTTAATCATGCCCGTATATCTTTCAAAACTGTTCATGTCTGACGCCTTAGTTATTGTTATGTTTTTGTCTTTTGAGGAAATTATGTAAAATTAATTAGTATCCTAAATTGAATGAAAAATTAGTATAAGGTAAATTTAAATGAAATCAGGGACAAAGGACAAATCGTCTAAACCCTGATTCATGGGATTGAACTGATTTCCATGATTATTTCAATAAGTACTAAGATTGTGTGAACTATACGAGAATCAACAAGTTCAAAGGACGAAGGAAAATGAATATCTGAATTCCCATAGGGACAGGCAGGATTTGTTTGTAATAACTCTTTAGAAATGTCAGTAAAAATTAACTTTAGAGTTCCTAGAATAAGGGGCTCAGAAAATGGAAAGGATTCAGAAAGATCAATCGCTTGATACACAGATGAAAGAAGGCTTGAATGTCGGATTTGTCTATGCGTTTTTGTAACTGAAACAGATTGAGTTGATTATGGCGGGACTCTTAAATTTATTTTGGACAGGAGTGACTCATATTGTTTTTTTAACAGTTGACTTAACCTTAAAAAATCCTAATATTTAATTGGAAAAAAATTTTTATAGAAGTTAATTTTTAAATATATTGCTGAGAGCAACCTTACAAATTACATTGAAAGATGCAAGAATAAACTAAAAAAGCTTTATCCAACACTTCATAATTGAAGAGAAAACAGGAATGTCTGCATGAACAAGTATTTAAGTATAATAGCATTACTGCTGATTGTGTTTGCAGTGAGCGTGAAAGCCCAACTGACACCTCAAGATGCAGTAAAGGGAATGGTTAGAGGGATTAATATAGGAAATACAATGGAACCGCCCGTTGAGGGGGCATGGGATAACCCTCCTTTACAGGAACGCGCATTCGATGATTACAAGAATGCCGGGTTTACCTCGATTCGAATACCCATTACATGGGATGGTCATACGTCAATTACTCCCCCTTACACAATTGACAGTACATGGCTAAACCGGGTGGAACAAGTTGTAAATTGGGGACTCCGGCGCGGGTTGTTTATTATTATCGATGCACACCATGAAACCTGGATCAAAACCTGGTACTCGGACTCGACTGTAGCCCGCTTCGACAGCATCTGGAGTCAGATAGCCACGCGATTCAAAGACAAGTCCGACAGCCTTATATTTGAAATCTTGAACGAACCTAACCTAATGACGGAACAGCATGTCAACGAGTTGAATGCCAATGTACTGAAAATAATCCGTCAAACCAATCCGACTCGAATCGTATCATTTTCGGGATACATGTGGTCGAATTCAGACCAGTTAGTTACTGCCGCGATTCCAGATTCTGCCGACAAATACCTCATCGGGTATTATCATTCCTACGATCCATATCCTTTCGGTCTTGTAGGTACGGGAACGTACGGAACCGCTGCCGATATAAATGCAACCAAAGCGAAGTTCGACCAGGTTACTGCCTGGTCAAAAAAGAATAACATCCCTGTCATACTAGATGAATTCGGATATATGAACAAGTGCGATTATAATTCGCGTATGTGTGCATATGCNNCAACCGTGGTGGACCAAGCACTAAGTCATGGTGTATCTATGTTTGCGTGGGATGATGGAGGTGATTTTCCCACATATAACAGAACGACAGGCGGTTTCAATGAAATCAAAGATATTCTAATATATACCAATCCTGAATCACCGGACGGCATGAGGATAAGCCAGCTTAGCGGCACATCCATAAAGGTTCAGTGGCATAACAGAAACACAGAGAACGACAGCATAGTCATACAACGAAAAGTCGGCGGGGGCAGTTTTGAGTATTACCGGAAAGTTGCCCCGACTGATTCCGAATTCATAGACAACACCATAAGTCCGGGAACATCTTACTAT
>PLNZ01000284.1 GCA_003142915.1 Ignavibacteriales bacterium
CACGAGTAACTAATTTTATTTATATCAAACGCTCCCCCATCTTCAACAAATTCCATCTCTCTCAACTTTTCTATTGACTACAAAAAAATCCCCCCATAAAAAAAATTTATTTCCGATTTCACCGTGATTTTGCACTCAGGTAAAGTACGGCACGAGCCTCTTGTTACCTATCATTGGCAATTCGAGATTTAGGGGGCGTGTTTGTTGTGCATTCTCAACCGATGGGGCAGATTGGTTGTTTAATCTAACCTTGCCCTCTCTCAAGTAATACAATTGTATCACCTCCACTTCTACTTCCCCTAGCCGATGAGGTAGTGTTTGTTTTGTACAGAGCTTATATGGCTCAACTCAATATTCTAC
Source organism: Ignavibacteriales bacterium (assembly GCA_003142915.1). Taxonomy (GTDB): domain Bacteria; phylum Bacteroidota; class Ignavibacteria; order Ignavibacteriales; family Ignavibacteriaceae; genus FEN-1297. The sequence goes on from PLNZ01000284.1 coordinate 361, forward strand.
AATTCTTTAAGTGTAATAACTTTTCTACTTTTAATAGATTATAATAAAACTTTTATAAAATGATTTGCGTCTAAAGTAAAGTCAAACCAATTAGGAGTTCGCTATGACAAAAAATATTATACAATTCGCATCATTAATTGTAATGGCTTTAATATTGACTTTAGCTATACCAGTATCAACTTTAGCTCAGGGCAAAAAGGGGGACGACGAAATCAAATCGCTCGTTAACAGAATTGATGCACTAGAGAAAAAAGTTAAGGAACAGGATACAATAATTGCTAATCTTAACAACAAATTAGATAAAATCAATAATCCAATACTTGCTATTCCTAATATTCAAGATTGGAATAATTTACCCAAAGGAAGCAAACCGTTCCAATTTAATGGACAAACCTATTACATGGTTCCCATCAAAAGTTCGACTGATGTAAAATAATATACTGGTACTGAATACATTATTGAAATATGAAACGTCTCTTGTTTTTCGATTTTTAGGATAGTTATGAGGTCCCATTTTATTTCTTCTCTTTTGTAAATTAAATATTTATAGGCTATCAACCAGAGATAGTTTTATTTTTAGAACTTTTTACAATAAAAATGATGTCCTAAAAATGTCCTAAGCATCGGTAAATAGGTGTAATCAGAGAGAGCAAAAAGAAGTAAAAAAGCTCAAAAACGATGTTTCTGAGCTATAGGATATGAGAGCGGAGAGGCCGGGATTCGAACCCGGGGTAGAGTTTAACCCCTACGACGGTTTAGCACCCCGCCACGGCGGGGTCAGCCACTCAAATATTCAGCAGTTTCTTAAATGCATTTCCTCCTTTGTAGGATTTAATCTGCATTTCTCTTTTATAAGCTTCAGATTTTGTATTAACAGGTTCATAGTAAATAATCTGCCATGGAAGGTACTTTTTTGTTGATTTTACCCTGCCGGAATTATGTTCCAGCAATCTTTTTTCAATATTGGCTGTGTGCCCTATATAAAAATGATCGGAGTCCCTTGATTTTAGAATATATGTAAAGTACATAATGGCGGAGAGGCCGGGATTCGAACCCGGGGTAGAGTTTAACCCCTACGACGGTTTAGCAAACCGTTGGTTTCAGCCACTCACCCACCTCTCCGGGTAATTTTTAGCTGAAATTACTTTTTTAATTTCCGAAAGATAATAATTTAATGTAAATATTAAAAGAGTTTTGGTATGCTTTACAAATACTAAAATATTTTCTGAACGCGTCCTACCTGGCTTGTTTCAAGCCGGACTTTAATTCCATGTGAATGTAATGGAGATTTTGTAAGGATGTCTTTTACATATCCTTCCGTAAGTTTGCCTGTACGTTGATCCTCTTTTAATACAATAGCTACGTGCATGCCGGATTTAATTAGTTCGCGTCTTGTCCCGTCCATAAGATTTGCTCTTACTCTGATTGTCCTTATTCCTTTTCCTACCGAACCATCTATTATTATTTTTCTTTGCCTCACCTGATGAACGGTATTCTCCGGAAGATCTAACCTTCCGAGTATGGGATTCATCCGTTGACTTTGGATAATTCCCGGCTGTTTTTTCATCTACAGGGAAAGGGTTATCCTGAATAACAGGAATCGGTTTAGGAATTATTTTGTTTATGTCCCTCAGAAATAATTTTTCTTCTGCATCACAGAAAGAGATAGCAACGCCGCCTAATCCGGCTCTGCCAGTACGACCAATACGGTGAATATAATTTTCCGATTGATCAGGCATTTCATAATTTATTACATGCGATAATTCTTCCACATCAATTCCGCGCGCAGCAATATCGGTTGCAACAAGCACCCGGGTTTTTTTAGCTTTAAAATTATTCAAAGCTCGCTGGCGTGAATTCTGTGATTTATTACCATGAATAGCTTCCGCATATATTTTAGCGCTGTTCAGAAAGCGTTCTACTTTATCGGCGCCATGTTTAGTGCGCGTAAAAACAAGAGCGGAATCTATTGATTTATCCTGTAAAAGATGAATCAGTAAATCTTTTTTATTATGTTTTGCTACGTAATACAAACCTTGTTTAATGGCGTCTACGGTAGGTTTTTCCGGTGATATATCTACCCTGACTGGGTTGGATAAAATTGAACCCGCAAGCTTTATAATGCTCGAAGGCATTGTAGCGGAAAAGAACAGCGTCTGTCTTTTCCCAGGTAATACAGCTATTATTTTTTTTATATCATTTATGAATCCCATATCGAGCATACGGTCGGATTCATCCAGCACGAGTATCTTTATATGCTGAAGGCTGATATATTTTTGATTCATCAAATCAAGTAATCTGCCCGGAGTTGCAATAAGAATATCGGCGCCTTTCCTTAATTTATCGGTTTGTCTTTGCTGCGGAACTCCTCCATAAACAACTACATTTCGCAACCCCGTATATTTTCCGTAGCTTGAAAAGCTCTCATTGATTTGAACAGCTAATTCTCTTGTGGGAGTAAGCACTAATGAACTTATAGTTCTTTTTTCATTACCGGAAAGTTTTTCTTCATAGAGTATCTGTAATATAGGAACCGCATACGCCGCTGTTTTGCCTGTACCGGTTTGGGCACAGCCAAGTACATCTTTTCTTTCAAGTATTAAAGGAATAGCCTGCTGCTGAATAGGAGTGGGAATTGTATAGCCTTCTTCATCCAAAGCTTTCTGAAGAGGCTTTATTAAATTTAGTTTTTCAAATGACATTAATTGTATTTTTCCTTTTGAGACCGGTAAGTAAAAAATCTTTTAGGTTTTGAATCAGCGGTCGGGTTAATGAATATCTTAGTAAGAATAGCAGGCAACGATATTTAATGAAGCAAACTTTTCATAACTAACTATTAAATATAAGACTATTTAAGCACAACTCAAAGGATGGTTAAAACAGATGAATTCAAATAGATGAATTTATTCACCCCCAGGTTTTTTATTCCAATCTAATTTAATAGTGAATGTTGTACCTATGCCCTTAGCGCTTTTGACGGTAATTTCGCCCTGATTTAATTCGATATATTTTTTTGTTAAAGCCAGCCCCAATCCGTTTCCGTCAAATTTTCTGGAATACCCCTCTTCTTCCTGTGAAAATGGTTCAAATAACCTTGATAAATATTCTTGAGAAATACCGACGCCGGTATCAGTTATATCTATGACTATACTCTCATCATTTTCATAGCTGAAGACTTCTACGCCTCCCTTATCGGTAAATTTAACAGCATTATCAAGCAGATTTTGAAAAGCCCGGGTTAAGGTGAACTTATCAGCAACAATATTATTGGTCCGGCATGAATTATTATATGAGAGCTTAATTTTTTTTATTTCAGCAATCGATTTAAACTCCAGCAGCATATTTTCAATTAAATTATTCAGATCAAATTCTTCTTTTGAAACATCATAGTTGCCTGTCTGAATAATAGACATATTTAGTATAAGGTCAATGGTTCTTAAAAGCTGCCTGCCGCTTGCTTCTATAAGAGGAAAGCTTTATTTTTATATAGACTTAATCTTAATAATATGAATTAAATATTTTTTGAAGTTTATGAGAACCGCTGCTGATTTAAATTTTGGGGAGACGGGTATTATATCCGGAATTGAAGGTTCACACCCTTCGTCCAGAAGGATTTTGGAGTTAGGTTTTACTCCCGGACAAGAGATTGAATTGATAAGTAAAGCTGTTTTTAACGACCCGCTTGCTTTTTCGGTGCGCGGAACTATTATTGCAATCCGGAAAAATGAAGCTGCCTGTATTAAACTGATATGAAGATACAAACACTTGAAGATAATTATTTAATAACGCTGGTTGGTCCTCCTAATTCAGGTAAAACAACTCTTTTCAACTATTTAAGCGGGAAAAATTATAAAACTGTAAATTATCCTGGCGCTACAGTAGAATACTCAATAAGCAAAGTACAGAAAAAATTTAATTTAGATGCTTCTATTTTAGATTCACCCGGTATTATAAGCTTAGCATCACATTCGCCTGATGAACAAGTTTCCATTGATTCACTCTACTCTCATCCGACTTATGGAATTCCAGATCTTGTAATAGTTACCGTTGATTCAAGCCAAATATCAAGACACCTGCTTTTAGTTAAGCAGCTTATTCAATCAAAGTTTAACGTAATTGTAGCGTTAACAATGGTTGATTTATTACGGCGTAAGGGGTTCATCGTCTCGCCTCGCTTGTTAAGCGAAGAATTAAAATGCGATGTTGTTCCAATTGACGGCAGATCAGGCAGCGGAGTAGAAGAATTAATTAAAGCTGCCGAACAAAATTTACAGGATAACAGAATATCCGGATTGGTAAATCCTATACCGTTTAATTCTAATGTTAAAGTGGAGTATTTGCTCGACTTGTATAAAGAAATTGAACAAATTGAGCGCAAAGCAATTTCAAAAATTATTGATGACGAGAACCATATAGACCTTAACAATGCAAATAAACGGTTAGTTTTATTAAATACAGAACTCAGTGGAAAGATTAATCTGCCTGATCAGACCAGTCTGAAAATTGACAGGATAATACTACATAAAATTTGGGGCATCCTTTTATTCTTCCTTGCGATGGCTATAACGTTTACTTCTATTTTTTGGCTTGCCCACCCGGTAATGAATTTGGTAGATGAGGCATTCGGGTTTTTATCTTATGAAGCCTTGAACATTCTTGGCAATAATTGGTATGGTAGTTTTATTGCCAACGGAATTATAAGCGGTACCGGAGCGGTAATGATATTTATTCCTCAGATTATTATTTTATTCCTAATTCTTGGGCTGCTTGAAGATACAGGCTACCTTGCAAGGGGAGCAATGTTAATAGATAAGCCATTGTCTAAAATCGGTTTGAACGGACGTTCTTTTGTGCCCATGCTTTCCGGTTTTGCATGCGCTATACCGGCAATTTTGGCAGCAAGGACTATCCCAAATAAGCGTGAAAGATTTTTAACAATATTTATTATCCCTTTGATGAGCTGTAGCGCAAGGCTTCCGGTATATGCCCTGCTGCTTGCTTTTATCTTTCCGCCCGAAAAAGAGTGGATAGCAGGAATTACCCTTGCCGGGATTTATGTATTAAGTATTGCCAGCTCTGTTTCGGTAGCAGGAATAATTAATAAATTAAAAAATAAAATTATTACTGCGGAAGATAATTCTTCATTTATTTTAGAATTGCCCACATACCGTCTTCCGAAAGTTAGTGTAGTTTTAAGCAATGCATATCATAGTACAAAGGTATATTTTAAAAAAGCGGGTCCAATAATTCTTATACTTTCCGGTATAATTTGGTTCCTGACTTATTTCCCGGATTACAATCCTAAAGTTGATACAAATAACCTAAACCGGGAACAGGTAATTGAGCTTCAAAGCTCAACAAGACTGGCAAATTCATATGCAGCAGATTTTGGGAAAATTATCCAACCTGTTATGTCCCCTATTGGTATGGACTGGAGAGTAGGTGTAGCCTTAATCTCTTCATTTGCAGCAAGAGAGGTATTTGTAAGCTCTCTGGCATTAATATTTAAAGTTACAGCAGATAAAAACACCCTGCAAACTTCAATGCTGCATGAAATGCATAAAGCAACAATAGGAAACACAGGGCAAAGTCTGTTTACACCCGCAACTATAGCCGGACTAATAATCTTTTTTATTTTCGCTTTGCAGTGCATGTCAACAATGGCGGTATCAAGGAAAGAAACCGGAAGCTGGAGGATACCATTAATTCAGTTTTTTATTTTTACTTCTTCAGCGTATTGCTTTGCAGTCATAGTAGTAAACGGGTTAAGAATTCTCGGAATAAATTGATTCTAATAATTATAGCAGAAAATCAGTAAAATGGAACTTATTTTTAATCACTTATACATTTATAATTATATAAAAATTGAAAAATCAACCGGCTGTCGAAATATTTAAATTATTTCTTAAGAACGGTAAGAACCGAATAACTTCTGAAAGATTCGAGGTGCTCGATGCCGTTATAGAATACCAGGGGCATTTTGGAGCAGACGATTTATATATCCAAATGAAGAACCGGAAGTCCAGTGTATCCCGTGCGACTGTTTATAATACGCTTGAGCTGCTTGTTCAGTGCAGCCTGGTGAGCAAGAGAAACTTCGGCGATAACATGATGCGCTATGAAAGTAATTTAAAAAAGCAGAAGCACGATCATTTAATTTGTGTAGATTGCGGAAGAATAGTAGAGTTTACTAATCCTAAAATTAATGCGCTCCCGGATGAGATATGTAATGAAATGGGCTTCAAGATTGAAAGCTATTCGTTTAATATTTTTGCCAGATGCAATAACACAAAAGCATGCAAGCATTATAAAAACAAGAGTTAATATCCTGTTTTCCCGGTGGATTGCTTTCCGAAACAGCTTTGATATATCATGGTATACAGCAAAGCCGGAATTCAGAACTCAATATATATAACTTGATTTAAAGAGCCGATAAATATGCTTCATCAAAAATACCCGTTAAAATGGAATAAAAAGAATTTCTCAATTAAGATTTTCTGTTCAATACCGAATATAGCGACAGGCATATTAATTAAAGCGGGAAAAACCTATTTAGTTGTTGATCCCGGCGATGGTATCCTCAGGGATATAAATAAAGAAATTATTCCGAAAAAAATCTTAACTATCTCCGATTTATTTATTACTCACGGTCACCACGATCATATAGGTGGAGCTTGGTCGCTGCTTACGTATATGCGGGTAATGAACAAGAAGACTCCACTATCCATTCACTTTCCAGCGGGCTGCGTGGAGATAGAAAGTATTTACAACGCATTTAAAAAAGTGTATTCAAAAACTATTCCGTATCAAATAAGTTTAAATGTTATCACCGGCAGCAAAAGTTATAAGAGCAACGGGGTTACTATAAAACCATTTCCCGTAATCCACAAAGAATACCTGAATGACGGAGTCACAACTAAACAAGTACCCGCACTTGGCTATAAATTTACATATGAAGATTTAAATATTTGTTATGGCGGCGATACTGCCTACTGCACCGATTTGGTTAAAAATGCTAAGGGCTCGGACCTTGCCATAATTGAAGCCGGGCACGATGAGGATACACATGATGAAATTCACATGACGCTTAAGGAAGCAAAATCGATAGGGCAATCGGCAAGAGAATATTTTCTTGTGCATGTGCCGGAGTAGTTAACTTAACTATGAATCCTTTAATCCTAAGAATCATGGTTCAGATAATTTTCTACTTCCCGTTAAATAAACAGCCCCTGTTGGTTTAGTGTTATTGCCTTCTTTTTCCAGTGTAATAAAAAATGAATAATTTAAGTTATCGTTAGCAATTGGAATATTTCCAATGTTAAATATATTTTCAGAGTCATTGTTATTTAAAAAAATTACTCCTTTATTAATGTATGTATTATCTTTTAGCAGCCAAAGCCGGTAAACTTTACCTTTACCTGCGGGCGGTAAACCTGCAACCTGAAGGAGCGCCTTTTGTGCTGCCGGAGACCAGATAATTCTGCCGTAACCTTCGGGATCAATGTTTTGTCCCTTCATATTAAACAAAACAATGTCTCTCGATTGCAATACGGAAAACAATTCTTCTTTTCTGTTTAGTTCTGAGTTTTGCAAATCGATCTCCCCCTTCATCTCTTTAACTTCATTTGCCAAATGATATGTATAAAATGACAGTACAATAAATGAAGCAAACATGAGGAAAGATATGGCAAGCACAAGTTTAATTTTTATTTTGCTGAACCAGTAGCTAAGAAATAATCCGGCAAAAGAATAATTCCGAACATCTTTTAACTTTGATTCTTTAACATAACTTTCATTATCTTCTATATAGGTATCAATAAAGCGTCCGGAGAGAGGTGATTCTTTTACAGCTTTTTTAGCTTGATTAAATATCTTTCGCAGTTCAGTCTCACCGCTGTTTAAAGCTGATTTTAGTTCCTCTAACTCTTCCGGCTGAATGGTATTAAGAAAATAAAGTGCGCATAAGGCTCTGAATCTTTCAATATCGATTACAAACATAATATCATCTCTCCCTAATTATTACCGGTTAGTCAAAACATCTTGTCGGAATATACGTATTAATAATGGTGAAAATTATTATTAAGATCAAAGCTAAAAATTTTATCCGGATTCAGGCGCAGCAGATAGGATAAATTATTTAACTTCGGCATATACTAAAAAATAACGAGCAAGCGCACTTTATTTTATAACTGATTCTTGGTACTTTTAGGCAACGTGTTTAACTTATGAAAAGTTAAAATAATTTATATGATAATTAAGTATACACAAATATGGCATCGTTTCAAAAAGAAATAGCCTCAAATCCGATTTAAAG
>PLNZ01000038.1 GCA_003142915.1 Ignavibacteriales bacterium
TTAGCGCCTGACGGAGAAATACTCGCAAGAGGCCCCAATATAATGCAGGGCTACTTTAAGAATAGAAAAGAAACCGAAGAAGCAATTAAGGACGGCTGGCTTCACACCGGCGATATCGGTGTTTTTGATTCCGAGGGCTTCTTAATGATTACCGACAGAAAAAAGCATCTATTTAAAACTTCCACAGGCAAATACATTGCTCCTTCACATATAGAAAATCTTTTCTTGGCAAGCAAATATATCGACCAGTTTGTTCTTATCGGCGATAGAAGAATGTTCCTTAGCGCGTTAATCGTCCCCGATTTTGATGCAATCCAGGAATATGCAGACGCACATAATATCCACTACAGCAAACCTGAAGAGCTTGTGCGGGCCAAAGAGATTTACGAAATGATAGAACAAGACATGCTGCTGGTTCAGAAGAAGCTTGCCAACTACGAGAGAGTTCGCAAATTTACGCTGCTTGATAAGCCGTTCAGTATGGAGAATGGAGAAGTAACACCTAACTTGAAAATCCGCCGTAAAGCAGTAGAAGAAAGATACGGCAGTTTGATTGAGGAAATGTACGTTGGGAAATGATTAAACCCTTTAATTTTTAAATATATAAAGCTTCTATTGAAAATGTTAATCTTGTTATTATTTCCCGATAATGAAACTATCTCAAGATCTTTGTTTGGCGTTCTTTTCATGTCATAAACCCCCTATCTTGGGTAGTTACTGTCGATATCAATTTACACAAAGTTATTATTAACATAACCGGTGACAAATTGTATCATGTTTCTTCCGCGCTTTGATCTTGTTTTTGCAGCGAGAATATCTTGTTTGATATAACTGATTCCTATGGAAAGGAGTAATAAAAAAAGCCGCCATTTATTGACGGCTCAATAATATAACTATTTCTTAAAAGCTTATTTCAGCAATAATAGTTTCTTTGTTGAGACAAAATTCCCTGCTATTAGTTGATAGAAATAAACACCGCTTGATAACTTACCCGCATTGAAAGTAACGTTGTAACTTCCTGCCGGTTTGCTCTCATTAACTAACGTTTCCACTTCACTTCCGAGAATATTATAAACTTTAAGAGTTACTTTACTCTGGCTAGGAATTGTAAAGCTGATTACCGTACTCGGGTTAAAAGGATTAGGATAATTTTGATTCAGCTTAAAACTGCCTATTACGACAGGTGTATTTTCCTTAACTGCCGTGACGGATTCAGGTGTTAAAGTAAATGATGCAGATGTAGAAAATTCAGTACTGTAATTAAGTGATACTGAACTTGTTGGTGCATCATTATAGCCGTAAAGTTGTGAGGTTATGGAATAACTACCGGGTATAAGCCCGCTGATTGTGTAATTTCCCGCAGAGTCTGATATACCGAATGAGTAAGTTTGCTGGTTGCCGTCAACTGCATAAATAAAAGCGCCGTTTAATGGATTGCCTGAGTTATCTCTTACCTGTCCGTTTACTGTTGCAGCGCCTGAATCGGATATTGCTGTGACATTAAAATTAATTCCTGTTACCATACTAGATGCTGTTACCACAACTGAATCCGCATCTTTCCATTTTAATGTTTGTGTTCCGTCATAAGTGAAAAATGTTGGTATATAACCGTTTTGAGGAATGGCTAATAAAATATAATTTCCCGGGTTCATGTATGAAAAAGAATAATTACCCAGAGAATCCGTATTTGTAGAATACCGGTGTTTAATATCTGAATCACCTTGTCTTATAGCCTGTATAATGGAAGGAACACCTATGCTGTCGCTGTTTATTACTATACCGCTGATTCCGTTATTATAAACCGGTTTATGCAAAAGCACAAAGTTAATACCCGTTATATTCTGAGTAACGCCTATTTTATCTGCCGTTTGAAAAGTAGTTTCGCCGTTATAAAATTGAGGAATATATTCTTTATTATATGCCTGGGCATAAACTACAAGGGTATCACCCTGCTTTACCTGAATCGAATAATTGCCGGAACTATCCGTAACAGCCTGATAAAATAAACGGCTCCATGAGTTAAGAGCAACATTATAAACTGCTATTTTAGCTTTTAACGAATTTCCCGATGAATCGCTTACATTACCGCTGAGTATAAATTTTTGCGGGGTAACTTTTTGTGCAAGGGTAATAGGGTAATTTAAGCTGTCGCCGCTTTTAACAGTTACCGGGGTCGCCTCCGTAACCCGGCTTACATTATTATAGTATTCGGGAACATACCCCGGGGCAGTTGAGTAAATGATATAGGAACCCGGTGAAAGATGAGTGGAAAAAGTACCGGTGCTATCAGGCGTAACATTATCTAAACTCCATCCTAACACAGGTATGAAAGAAATATGCCCGTTTGAAATAAGATTGCCAGTTGCCTGATCTTTTAAAGTTCCGGTAATAACGCCTAAAACTGCAGGTGAACCAAGAGTGACGTCTACAGTATCTGATCCTGCACTTTCCCCTAAATGATTTGATGCAGTTACATAATAAGAATATGCATTCCCATTTTGAACATTCACATCTTCCCAGCTATTTGTAAAAATACCCTTATATAATTTTACAAAAGAACCGGTATCGCTAATAGCTCCGTTTTTTCTGTAAATATTAAAATATGAAAGATCCCTGATAGTGCTGTTTATTTGTCCCTGCCATTGCAAGTTAACGTAAGGGAAATTCCCCCAGGCCTCCATAGCAGCGGTTAAATTTGTCGGCGTATTAGGCTGTGCACTAATTTGTACTGCAAACCCGGTCAAAAAGAC
>PLNZ01000426.1 GCA_003142915.1 Ignavibacteriales bacterium
GGTCTATCCAATGTTGAAGATTTATTTTCTATCCGAATAATACCCATAAACAAACAAGGCGGTCGCATTACTGCTTATTGTCGGTTCGTTGGTTATGTAATTGGAAAGATCATCATAATATTTTATAAGATCGGTATTAAAAAGATCATACTTGCGGTTGGTATTTTTTATATTATACTTCTTAAGAATGCTTTCCGGCGCAGGTCCGGCAGACAACGCTCCCGGCAAATATCCTCCGTTAAAAAATGCAACCTGTGAATGAAAATGATTTGTAAACACAGAACCAATATTATAGATAAAACTTATTCCCCAGGGGTTTCTTCCAAGCACATAATCCCGCTGATCTACAGCTAAAGAATCAAAATGATTTAAACCTGTAATATCCTTATATAATATTACCTGCAAAGTAACACCCAACAAAGAATTAGTCGTACCCCACGTATAAGCAAGCCCTTCGTTAAAAGCTGAAGAATCCTTATTTGCATTAAAGGCATTAAGATTATTCAAAATGTATGTTGTAAATCTGGGATTAATTTTAGCAAGTCTATAATCTGCAAGTGAGTTTATATTGCCCCAGCTCCACCAATAATCCGAACGGGCGCCGTCTGCATAGAGCATTGCGTCGGAAAGATAGCTTTGTTTTTTGGTGGTTAAATATAATTCAACAGCGCCAAGAGCAAGTTTACCCCAAAAAGCATTATCCCTGTAAGTACCTGTCCCGCTTGTATCAATATCAAGTATCTTATCCCTGATTGAATATAAGTTTTCCGCTGCTGTAAGGCATTGTTTGGCAAAGTCATACATATAAAATTTTTCAGACCATACTCTTGATGCAAGCGCTAAAGCAGCAGTATAAATTCCTATCTGGTCCTTCCCTATCCCCGAAAAGGCAGGGCGGTCATACTGAAGAGTATCATTTTCCGGCATTCTAAACCCGACATCATGGTCTCTTAAATCCTGCACCTGCGTAACAAGTTTATACTTTGAGTAGTTACATCTTAAAAGCCAATCCAATCCGACTTTCGCTTCGGCAAGTACATCCGGTATACCGTCTTTATCATTATCAAAACCAAATTTAGATTTGTCAAAGTCGTAAGAAAAAATCAGCATATACGTTGTATAAGCTGTTGTTGACAGAAACTTAATATAATCGCTTGCATCATGCCATCCGCCGGTAACATCAACTCCGCCGGGATGATCTGCATCTCCTAACAGCCTTGTTGCATCCGAAAGATGACATATCTTATGCAGGAAAGGTTCGGTAGGACCGCATCTCTGCTCCTTAAAAAACAGTATTAAAGAATCAACAACATCATTATATAAAGTCCGGTTTATTTTAAATGGATACGAAGAAAAATTACCCGTATATATTTTATATTTTCCCTCCAGTGTAAGTTTTGAAAAATCAATTGAATAACAATATTTGAACTTATCATAACTATGGTCTAATTTTTTAAGACTACCGGAAAAAACAACTTTACTATTTTCTGTATTTTTAATTTCAAATTTTGTAAAGACAACAGGCTCTTCAGACATAATAACAGAAGTTTTAATATCATTGGAAAGGTAGCCGACCTGGTTTGTCCTTATATATATATATTGTGTACCGGCAGAAACCCTATAATTACTCAGTATAGAAAAGATAAAGATAAAATGTAATAAATATCTATTTAATAATTTCATTAACAATTCATATTGTAATTATGTTTAGTTGTGGACGGGAACATAATTCAGCCCGTCATTTATTACCTAAGGCTTGGCAAAAATACATATTTCCGGTGACTTCTAAAATGGATAATACTCAAGTTAGGAATTTAGTCGAGAGGCTTATATATTGCCAAATTATGTTATAACAACAATAATTTGAAATAATTTTTATGATACATACTTTGCAACAGCAGCGCGCAGAGTAAGTTTTTCCACGGGTTTGGAAAGATAATCATTGGCTCCCTGACTTAAGAATCTTTGTTTATCACCTTTCAAAGCGTAAGCAGTAGTTACTATAACCGGAAGGTTTTTAAGAACCGGATAAAATTGGAAACAAAAATCCACTTTGTCTAATCTTTTGTTTTAGGAAAATTTGTTCCGACAATATAGTCCCACATTGGTGAACTAACTCCAAATCCATTTTCAGCATCCTGGAAATGGTGTCTCATATGATGCTTTTTTAATGCCAGCCATAATTTATTATGAATATTAAAATGATGGACAATATAATGTGTCATATCGTAAAATAGATATCCGGTTAAAAACCCCACAAAGAAAGGAGCAACATAGCTCTTACCAAGTATCGCCTGAAATAAAAAATAAAAGAGCGCCGCAAGCGGAACGCTCACGGACGGCGGCATTACAAGTCTCCTTGAATNNTTGAATCGTTAGGATAATCATGATGCACTCCATGAAAAATAAAGTGTAACTTTTCACCAAAAGCAGATTTAGGTTTATAATGAAATATAAACCTGTGCAGCATATATTCCGTAAAAGTCCAAACAACTATACCCAAAAGAATAAAATATAATATATTTGCAATGGAAATATTAAAAACTCCAATTGCTCTGTATATGAAAAAGGCGATTATAGGTATATATATGACTAATGGTACTATAGGATGTACTTTTGAAAATGCTTCCATAAAATTATTATCAAACATCCT
>PLNZ01000140.1 GCA_003142915.1 Ignavibacteriales bacterium
TTAAAAACTTATATCCATCATTCCGGCTATCCGGGCGGATTGAAGACTAAAAGTTATGGTGAGGTAATGGCAAGCAAGCCTGAATTCATTATTGAGAGTGCTGTGAAAGGAATGCTTCCTAAAACAAGACTTGGAAAGCAATTAATTAAAAAATTAAAAGTTTATACCGGTGAAATACATCCGCATCAGGCACAGAAACCGGAACTAATTAGTATATCGGAGAAATAATGGCAGATCAAATTTACGTCGGAAGAAGAAAAACTTCAGTTGCAAGAGTAATTTTAAGAAGCGGTAACGGTACGATTACTGTAAACGGAAAAGAATTTGAACATGCGTTCCCCGAACAGTTAAGCAGAGAAGATATTTTAAATCCGTTTAAAGCTACTGAGACTATGGGCCAGTATGATGTATGGGTTCATGTAAACGGCGGCGGTACTACCGGTCAGGCACAAGCTGTAAGATTAGGGATTTCAAGAGCTTTAATTACTCTAAATCCTGAATTCAGGCCTGCCTTGAAAGCTGAAGGTTTTTTAACCAGGGATCCGCGAATGGTTGAACGTAAAAAATACGGGCAGCCTAAGGCAAGAAAAAGATTTCAATTTTCTAAAAGATAATTTATTTATTAACTATTCATACTTCCTGATTTGCCCCCTGTGTCCTGTCTAAAATGGATCAAAGGTAAAGTTGAAGGAAGTAGAAGAAAAAAACAGGAGTAAAGATGAAAAAGATTGAGTTAACTCAACTCATTGAGGCAGGGGCACATTTCGGGCATTTAACACGCCGATGGAATCCTAAGATGAAGCCTTATATCTTCATGGAAAAGAACGGGATTCATATTATTGATCTTAAAAAAACACAAGAACTACTTTTCATTGCTGCAGAACATTTATCCAGGATGGTAGCCGAAGGCAGGAGAGTTTTATTCGTTGGTACAAAAAAACAGGCAAAAAATGTTATAGATGCCGAATCAAGAAGATGCGATGCTAATTGGGTAAGTGAAAGATGGCTTGGCGGTATGTTAACAAACTTTTCTACTATCAGGAAAAGTATAAAAAGACTTACCAATATTGAAAAACAGGAAACCGACGGAACTTTTGATAAAATTACTAAAAAGGAAAGACTTTTCTTAACAAGGGAAAAAGATAAACTGAAAAAAGTTCTTGAAGGTGTTGAAACAATGTCCCGTTTGCCCGGAGCAATGGTAGTTGTAGATATTAAAAAAGAGTCCATTGCAGTAAAGGAAGCAAAACGGTTAAATATCCCAGTATATGCTATAGTGGATACAAATTGCGATCCCGATCCTATTAATTACGTTATTCCGGCTAATGATGATGCAGTTAAAACAGTTGAACTGATAATAAATTATCTGTCTAGTGCAGTTATTGAAGGTGAAGCGAGGGCTAAAGAGGTTAAAGCTCAGGAAGCTGCTGAAAACGAAAGGCAAAAGAAGGAACAGGAACAAGAACTTAGAGAAGAAGTTAAAAAAGAAACGGCTAGAAAATTAGAAGATAGAAAAGAAAAAAAAGCTAAAGAAGAAAATTCTTCTGTTGATTAATAAATAAAGAGGAAGATAAGAGTTATGGTTATTACTGCTGCACAAGTAAATGAATTAAGACAAAAGACCGGTGCGGGCATGATGGATTGTAAGAAGTCCCTGACGGAAGCCGAAGGTGATTTTGAAAAAGCCATTGAATTACTTCGTAAAAAAGGAGCGGCTGTCGCTTCAAAAAGAGCTGAAAAAACCGCTAACGAAGGTTTAGTACTTACAAAAATTTCTAAAGATAAAGAGACCGGTGTAATTGTTGAAGTTAATTGTGAGACTGATTTTGTTGCAAAGAGTACTGATTTTGTGAAGTTTGCAGATGAAGTTTTACAAGCTGTTTATTCTATTAAACCTGCAAATGTAAACGATTTGATTGAAAATAGTGCAATTGTTAAGGATTTGCAGACTAATGTAATGGGTAAAGTCGGAGAGAAAATTAAAATCTCCCGCCTTGCAATTGAAAATGCACCGAACGGGGTGGTTATAGATTATGTACACCTCGGTTCAAAGTTGGGTGTGCTTATCAAATTTGATAATGTTACTAAAGATAAAAACGCATTCAGCGAAATAGGTAAAGATATTGCTATGCAGGTTGCCGCAATGAAACCCCTTTGTGTTTATAGAGAAGAAGTCCCTAAGGATATCATTGATAAAGAAATTGATATCTACAAAGAACTTGCACGTAAAGAAGGCAAGCCGGAACAGATTCTTGAAAAAATTTCACAGGGTAGATTAAATAAGTTCTACCAGGAGAATTGTCTTGTTGAACAGGCATTTATTAAAGATAACACTAAAACTGTAGGAGACTTGTTAAAAGAATTCAATTCCAAGCAAGGAACGCAGATAAAAATTTCTCTTTTCCATCGCTTTCATTTAGGCGATGAGAAAAAATAGATTTGATTAAAAAGGTCTTAAAAATATTAAGACCTTTTTTTATAATATCTTTAATTTTTTATTAATTTCGGATGTGGAAAATATCCCGGCTCCCTTTGCGTTAATAAAGTGAGGGTGTGTTTAAGTCACAAAGTAACTCCTGTAAGGATTCCTAAGCCGGGTGAATATAAGAGCATCTATTTTTTTGAAAGAAATTTATGAGTTCATTAAAATATAAAAGAATATTATTGAAATTGAGCGGTGAATCTTTGATGGGAAAGAAGGGATTCGGTATTGACCATAATGTACTTGACTTCTTTTCTACAGAAGTAAAAAAGGTTCATGATATCGGAGTTCAGGTCGGAATTGTTATCGGGGGAGGAAATATTTACAGGGGATTAAGCGCAAGCGATCAAGGGATAGACCGGGTAACCGGAGACCAGATGGGGATGCTTGCAACAATGATTAATTCTCTTGCTCTTCAGAATGCAATTGAGCACAAGGGGGTTTATTCAAGGTTGATGAGCGCCATTCATATGGAACAGATTGCAGAGCCTTATATCAGGCGGCGGGCAATACGCCATCTTGAAAAGGGAAGAGTTGTTATATTCGGCGCAGGCACAGGGCATCCTTATTTCAGCACGGATACCGCTGCTTCATTAAGAGCAGTGGAAGTTGAAGCAGATGTAATTATCAAAGGAACCCGTGTTGACGGCGTTTTTGATTCCGACCCTGAAAAAAATTCCAACGCTTTAAAATATGATAATATTTCTTATTTGGATATTCTTAAAAAAAATCTTAGAATTATGGACCTTACTGCAGTAAGCCTTTGTCAGGAAAATGATCTTCCTATGGTTGTATTCAATATGGATATTCCCGATAACCTGCTGAAGTTGGTTAATGGGGAAAATGTTGGTACCATAATAAAAAAATAATTTACTTATTGAGAAAAAGCTTATATTCAAATATTTTCGCTTATAATTTTTAATAAATTACGAGGAATTTATGGAACAGACAATAAAAGATGCAAAATCCAGGATGGATAAATCGCTTGAAGCTCTTCGAGGAGAGTTGGCAAAAATCAGATCTGGAAAAGCAACTACCGCATTATTAGACGGCGTTAAGGTAGATTATTATGGAAATCCGACGCCTATTAACCAGGTTGCGAATGTTACGGTTCTGGATGCGCATACTCTTTCTGTTACTCCGTGGGATAAATCTGTTTTATCTGCAGTAGAAAGGGCAATTCTTGAAGCCAATATCGGTTTTAACCCTGTAAGCGATGGAACAAATCTAAAAATTCCGGTTCCTCCGTTAAATGAAGAAAGAAGAAGAGATCTTGTAAAGATAATTAAGAAATTTGGTGAGGAATCCAAGGTAGCCGTTAGAAATGTAAGAAGAGATGCTAATGAACATTTAAAGAAGGAAGAGAAGAGCAAAAGAATTTCAGAAGATCAACTAAAAGAAGGTGAAGAAAAAATCCAAAAATTAACCGATGAACATGTTTTAAAAGTTGATGAGTTGCTAAAGCACAAAGAAAAAGAAATTATGGAAATTTAGATGTACTGTATAAAGTGATTCATATGCCCAATTTTGGATTCAAAATTGGGCTTTCGTTTTTAAAATTACTCAATATGAATATAAACAATTAATGTAGTAAATGCTCTTAATACAATTTTAATTTAAATATTAAAGAATTTTTATTTAAATTTTAAATGAATAAAAGGCAGAATTCAGGTTATTCTTTTCCTTCTTATGAATTTATCTGATGGATAACAAAAATATAAAGCTATCAAAAAGCGAGATTACAAAATACACTTCTTATCTCAGTACTGACTTGATAAGAAACGTTGTATTTTTCAGCGGTGGTATAATATTGTTTATTACAGGTTGTGTAATTTACGGTATAATACTCAACATGAGAGAAATTCCCTTGAGTCAGGCGGTTAGAGAAAAAGGCTTTGCAAGTCTTGATGAAGCAAATATATTGATAGACCGGTTAGCCTATAAACTTATTTTGTATAATGATACTGTATTTATTAAATCATATAAAGCTAATTTTGGAAGAAATAATAATGTGCCTAAATGCAAAGACGGAGATTTAGCTACGCCGGTAGGTGAATATAAAATTTGCGATATTGACACTGCAAGCAGGTATCATAAATTCTTTAAAATTGATTATCCTAATTTGAGTGATGCGAGGGAAGCATTGCGTAAGGGCGTAATAAATCAAGATGTATTTGATAAATTAAAGTTTGATTTTGATTATAATGTATCTCCGGATTCAAGCACCTATTTAGGCGGAAATGTTGGGATACAGGGAATAGGGAGACTTAATTTTGTTTTTAAGTACTTGCCGTTGAACTATAATTGGACTGACGGTTCAGTCGCTATTTCTAACGAAGATATGGATGAACTTTATTCAGTTGTTAAGAAAGGAACAAAAGTTGTTATTAAATAAGAAAGTTTTATATTTGTTTTTTTTAATTTTTCCACTGCTTATATCTTGCGGGGGAAAAAACACAAACAATAAGGAAACCCCACAAAAAACGGATTACGAAAATCCGCAGTTTATAATGCAGGAAGCTAAAAAAGCTTTAGGCGATAATGTTAAATTTGCTTATAAAGGAAGATATAATAACGATTCCTTAATTGGGATTGCAGCGGGTACCGAAGTACAAAATTCCAAAGAATGGGGAATTAAATTTTTACTCTTAAAATTAGACGGCAATAATTTAACTACTATTTATCAAACCCCGTTATTAAATGGATCATTTAACAAATGCCTTGTTCAAAAAATAAAATTTCCGATGTTTGATTATGAATTAATTTATTATAATTCGCAGGGCTATTTTCTCGGCAGCGGCGGCGGGGAAGTCTATTCCTATCTTATCAACTTTAATGAGGGTAAAACATATTATGCGCATTTAGTTGACGAACCCGGAAAACCAACCTCGCTATTTCTTTCGGAAAATATTGACATAAACGAAGTCAGGAGTTTCTTCATAAGTAATTTCAAAAGAGATTATCCTGCAGTAAAGGTGGTCCCGAAGGATATAGTATTGAAATATTGAAAATATCTACCGTTGTTTAGTTTTATAATTTTCTTTTGAAATGACAGCTATACTAAATTATGCCCATGAAGCAGACTATAATATTTTTATTTTTCATTTTCAGCTTACAGTTGTTTCCCCAGTCTGGCAAACGATTTGAATTAAATTCTATCTCTTTTGAAGGGAACCGCACCTTTTCATCGTCTGCTCTGAGTGACATTATTTTTTCACAGTCTACACCGTGGTGGTTTTGGAAGTTTCTGCATTCTTTTACAAGCCTTGGTAAAGAACCGGTTTATTTTGATTCTTCATATATTAAAATTGACTTGACATCGCTTAAGGATTATTATAACTCAAATGGTTTTTTTGAAGCAAAATTTAATTATAAATATAATATTGATACTGCCGGAGAAAAAGTTGATCTGATATATATTATAGATGAAAATAGGTCTGCCGGGTTCGGGAAACTTGACCTGTCGGGATTTAAAAGTTTGCCGCCTTCTATAATGAAGAGTGTATATGAAGATGTTAAGGTTGATACAACTAAACGATTCTCCCAGAGTATTATTCAGAATAATACAAGCAAAGCCATAAACAATCTGCAGAATAATGGCTATATGTTTGCACGGTCCGATAGTACTATAGTAATTAAAGATACTGTATTAAATAAGACAAGTATCGATATATATTTTTCACCTGGGAACAGATATGAGATAGATACAGTTTTGATAAATAAAACCGGCGAGGGAGCCGGCTTAGTACAGGATGATCTCTTGCGGGATATAACAGGGATTAAGAATGGTGAATTTTACAGCTTAGACGCGCTTAGAAACAGTCAGGTAAGGTTATACCGGACGGGATTATTCAACTCGGTTTTGCTTGCAGGAGACGTAAAGGATACAACTGACAGCAAAGTGCCGATTCTTCTTTCCGGGAATATAGGCTTGCTGAATGATCTTGCTCCCGAAGTAATTTTGAATAACCAGGAAAACGCTTTCAATTCAGGACTTGGCTTTTCTTATACAAAAAAAAATTTTTTAGGCGAGGCGCGTAAACTTACTATTGGTACTTCATTCGGTGTCCAGGATATTTTTAGATTAGACTTCGGGAATTTAGTTCGCCGTTTCTCTTTCCTGGATACTACTCTTCTCGGTTACGTTGACGCAAGAATAGTTATCGATCAGCCTTATTTATTTGGGAAGTCTATCTTCGGCACATGGGAAACTTACGCTACAATAGATAAACAGCCGGATTATAACAACACCATTTATGGCTCCAAGTTAACGTTTGGTTATGAAATGCCAGCTTTCACTTTTATTAATAATTTAAGTACATCATATACGCTGGAACAGTCGAATGCAGTTTTTCGTAATTATAATGATATCCAGTCAAAAATATTTATTTCGGATATAGCGGTGGATGCTTCTTCAACTACGGCTGATAATATACTTTTCCCGACACATGGATATAATCTCTCATTTCACATTGAAGAAGCTAATTCTTTACCGTATTTACTTGATAAGTTATTTAATAATCACTTGCCAGCCGCATTATTCTATAAGGTTGTTTTAACGGATTCTTATTATTTCCCTTTGGACGCAGATAAGAATTCAATTTTTGCGACAAAATTTAAGATAGGAAATATTCAAATTTTTTACGGAGATTTTTCAGGCGTACCAATAGATCGGTCATTCTACGCCGGCGGCAGTAATTCAGTCCGCGGCTGGCGTGCTAATGAGCTTTTACCTGTAGGAAGTCAAGAGGTAATAGGGATTGAGGGTATCAATGATAAAGGCGGAACATTTCTTATGGAAGGCTCATTGGAATTTCGCAGGCGATTCTTAGAGAATTTCGGGTTTGTCTTATTTACAGATTATGGAAATACATGGTTTGGTCATAATCAATTCATGTGGAACGGCGTTGCAGTTGCCACCGGTTTTGGGTTTAGATATTATACTCCGGTTGCTCCCGTTAGAATAGACCTTGGATTTAAATTTTATGACCCTAATCCTGACTCAAATAATCCTTCAGAGAAGTCCTTTATTTGGCAAAACTGGAATCATAATTTTTTTAATANNGGGGCATGCCCCGTCTCTATGAACTAAATTTGTCTTTGTTCGCCACATATAAAATTGCTATTTTTAAATTCTTTAAAAGGAATATTATGATTCTTAGCATGACCGGTTACGGAAAAGGAACTAACATAAATGGCAAAATAAGGGTAGAAGTTGAAGTAAAAAGCGTTAATAGCCGTTTTTTGGATATTATAACAAAACTTCCGTCTTCTCTTATGAATAAGGAGTATGAACTCCGCGAGCAGATTAAAAATAAAATTAATAGAGGTAAATTAACTATTGTCATACAGATAAAGAGGAATGATTGCGAAAATCAAGATATTATTGTAAATAAAGATAAGTTGAAAAATTACCTGTCATTTATAAAAGTATTAAAGGATACAGCAAAAATCAATGAAAAAATAAAGCTTGAACATATTTTATATAACAAAGAACTTTTTGAATCGGGTGAAATTGAATTTACCGAAAAGGAATTTAACGTAGTTAAAAAAGCCCTTGATTCAGCGCTTGATGAGCTGCTTAAGATGAAAAGGAATGAAGGGAAAGAGCTTGCTAAAGACCTTAGAAAACGTATAGGAATTATCGAGAATAAACTGGCAGAAATTGAAGCTGAGTCAAACTCAAGTGTTAAAGAATATTTTGAGAAGCTAAAGGGAAAAGTAAAGCTTTTAGTAGAAGATATTGCATTTGAAAAAGATAGGCTTGAAATGGAACTTGCAATTATTGCCGATAAAGCCGAAATTACGGAGGAATGTGTAAGGCTTAAAAGTCACATAAAGTTCTTTACACAAAGCCTTGAAGAAGATGCGGAACCGGGAAGAAAATTAAATTTTCTTTGTCAGGAAATGAACCGCGAAACAAACACTATTTCTTCTAAGACAATTTCTACTTTTATAACCCATACTACGGTTTTTATTAAAGAAGAAATAGAAAAAATTCGTGAACAAATTCAAAATATTGAGTAGTATTTGGATAAACAGAGAGGAGAAATTATTGCCATATCGGCGCCAAGCGGTACGGGCAAAACAACGATACTAAAAAGTATCTTACAGGATTTCCCTGAATTGGTCTTTTCTGTGTCGGCTACTACACGAAAAAAAAGAAAATTTGAAAAAGAAGGAGTGGATTACTTTTTTCTGTCTGAAAATGAATTTGAAAAAAAAATAAGAAATAGCGAATTTGTAGAATGGGAAAAGTTTTATGATTACTATTATGGCACATATAAAAGCTTAATAGAAGATAATATTAATAAAGGCAATTCGGTAATAGCCGAGATAGACGTGAAAGGTGCGTTATCATTAAAAAAAATATATCCGCAGGCAGTTCTTATTTTTATTTATCCGCCGAGCCTTGAAGAGCTGGAATCGAGATTGAAGAAGAGAAAAACAGAAGATGAAGAGGAGTTTAAAAAAAGAATTGAAAGAGCTAAAATGGAACTTAGCCAGAAGGATAAATTTGATTGTTGCATAGAGAATAATGACCTGGGAAAGGCAATATTAGAAACTGAAAGTTTAATAAAGAAAATAATTCATAAGGAGAATAGCTAATGGGAATAAATCCTATAGATTTGCGTATAATTGATGAACGTGCAGCCAATATTTATGAAGGCATAATTGTAGCATCCAAGAAAGCACGTAAAATTAATGACGATAATAAAATCGAATTTAATGCTTTGGTCGGCACTATACCTGTAACTACGGGCGATGATGAAAGCGAAGACATCGAAAATCCGGCTCAGTTAAAAATAGCTTTGGATTTTGATAAAAGAGAAAAACCCCATATTCAGGCTTTACAAGAGCTGCTCGATGGTCAGATAGAATTCAGGTATAAACAATAGATTGAATTTTTGAGCGGTTCAGGGAATCGCTCAGTGATTTAAATTGTAATAAATTGTTTCGGGAGCGAAATTTTATTTCGTAAAAAAAATTCAGTATAATTCCAGGCATTAAAATGAGCGTTGATATCTTTGCCGGCAAAAAAATAATTCTCGGCGTTACCGGGGGCATCGCTGCATATAAAACGCCTTACTTCATTAGAGAAATTAAAAAAAGAGGTGCGGAAGTAAGAGTTGTAATGACTCCTTCCGCTACTGAATTTGTTACCCCATTAACCCTCTCAACACTTTCCGGTAATGAAGTAATTGTTAATATTTTCCCGCAATCGCAGGAAAACGGCGCCGGTTTATCTACATGGCATATCGATACAGCCTTATGGGCAGATTTAATGATTATAGCGCCCGCAACTATAAATACCGTTGCAAAAATAGCTAACGGATTTGCGGATAATGCACTTACTACACTGGTAGCCGCTCTTCGATGCCCGTTACTAATAGTTCCTGCTGCCGATGTGGATATGTATCGGAATAAACTGACGCAACGGAATTTTAACACACTTAGAGAAGCAGGATATTACGTCATTGAAGCTGAAGAAGGTGAACTTGCCAGCGGGCTGATTGGAAGGGGAAGATTTCCAGAAATAAATAAAGTTATAGATTCTGCTGAAATTATAATTTTAGGTTATAAAAGAGATTTTGAAAGCAAAAAAATTTTAATTACTGCCGGACCAACTTTTGAAGATATTGACCCTGTAAGGTTTATCGGCAACCGCTCGTCGGGTAAGATGGGTTACGAGCTTGCAAAAGCCTCATATTTAAGAGGCGCAGATGTTACCCTTGTTTCCGGGTTTTCGCATGAGTGTGCTTATCCTGAAATAAAGTTAATCAAAATTAGATCTGCTGCGGAGATGAAAAAATTGGTTGGAAAAGAATTTGAGAATAATGAAATTTTAATAATGTCCGCCGCTGTCGCTGATTATAAACCGGTTTTATTTCGGGGTAAAAAAATAAAGAAAGAGGATAAGCTTTCATCTATTAAAGTAGTGGAAACCGAGGATATATTAAAAACACTTGATAAAAAGGGTAAAATTACAACCGGTTTTGCATTGGAAACTGATAATGAATTACAGAATGCTTTAAAAAAATTAAAATCAAAAAATTTGGACATGATAGTTCTAAATTCTTTGAAGAACCATGAGAGCGGGTTTGAAGTAGATACAAATAAAATTACTATAATTCATAGATCGGGAAATCAGGTAAAATTTCCTCTTTTATCTAAATTTCAAACTGCTAATAAAATTCTTTCTGAAATTTTAAAAATTAAAAAATAGAGTACTATATTTTTAAATTTTAAGTTGTTCTATCCGGTAATTAAATCATTTTATTCGAATTCCAGGTTTCTTATGAAAATTATTTTATTAAACTTGCGACATTAATTTTTGATTAATCGAGCATAAAATTTTAAATTCATTTTATGAAAGATTCTATAAAAAGACAATTGATAGAAGTCTTAAAAGACCAAAAAGAAATTTTTGGAGATGAACTATTTGAGGGAAAATATTTGAACAGGAGAACAGAAATTATTAAAGAGCCCGGTAATAATCCGGAATTGCCTAAAAATGCGAAATTGAAACCGAATGTGCCGGATGCTGCTAATGAGAAGGTTGATACTCCTGTATATGTTTATGAAAAAATAAAGGAAGGAAATAAAGACGAATCATTATTTTCAGCCTCTAAAAAAGATTGGGAAATATCAGAGAATTTAGATGACCTTAATAAGCTGATCTGTGACTGCCAAAAGTGTGCTTTGGGTGCAATGAGGAATAAGTTTGTATTTGGTTCCGGGTACCCTGACGCCGATATAATTGTAATAGGAGAAGGCCCTGGCGCTGATGAGGATGCACAGGGGCTGCCTTTCGTAGGACGTGCAGGCAGGCTTTTAACGGATATTCTTAAAGCAATTAATTTTAACCGTGATGAAATTTATATAGCCAATATTGTAAAATGCCGTCCACCGGGGAATAGAACTCCATTACCGCAGGAAATGGATGCCTGTCTGCCATATTTGAAAAAACAGATCGGTTTAATTAAACCGAAGTTGATTTTATGTCTTGGTTTAACTGCCTCGCAGGGATTGTTGAAAAAGAAAGATTCTCTTACCAATATGCGAGGTAAAGTTTTTGAATTTGAAAATGCAAAAGTAATAGTTACATTTCACCCGGCAGCTTTATTAAGAAATCCCAACTGGAAAAGAGACTGCTGGGAGGACATTAAAAAATTTAGAAAATTATACGACCAGATTGTACTAAATAATGGCTAAGAGCAGAAAATCAAATATTACTTTGGAAAAGATAGTTCCAGCCAACATTAAGCCGCCTTCCGTACCGGAAATTGAAGCTTCTGTGCTTGGCGGAATGATGATAGAAAAAGAAGCTGTGCCGAAAGCTATAGAGCTTTTATCGCCTGAGTGTTTTTATTTGAAAGAGCACAGACTAATTTTCGAAGCAATGATTTCATTGTTCGATTCCGGCGAACCTATTGATGTTGTTACGTTATATGAAGAGTTGAAAAAAAGAGAACAACTTGAAGAAATAGGCGGCGCAGTTTATTTAAGTAAGCTTTCGCAGAATATTTCTTCCGCAGCTAATATAGAATATCATGCAAAAATAATTTTAGAAAAACAGATTCTTCGCGGATTAATTACTAGTGCTCACCAGATTGCACAGGCAGCTTATGAGGGAACTGAAGATGCGTTTGATATTCTGGATGAAGCCGAACGGAAGATTTTCGAAATAACCGAAACCCATCTCAAAAAATCTTTTCAAGGAATGGATAGAGCGGTTAGAGATGCGCTTGAATATATTGAAGCTATTCATTCCAATACAAAACAAAAATTTTCCGTTCCTACGGGGTTTTATGAATTAGACGAGTTACTTGGCGGATTTCAGAAGTCGGATTTAATAATTATTGCCGCCAGACCTTCTATGGGAAAAACAGCACTCGCCTTAACACTTGCACGTAATGCCGCTATAGACCATAAAGTCCCTGTTGGAATATTCAGCCTTGAAATGTCCACAATGCAGCTAATCATCCGTATGCTTTGTGCTGAAGGAAGATTAAATGCTCATCTCGTCAGGACGGGAAAGCTTCCGAATGAAGAGGGTGTTAAATTAAGTAAGAATGCTCATAAACTAATTGAGTCCCCGGTTTATGTTGATGATTCCCCTGCTCAAACTGTACTGGAAATTAGAGCTAAGGCAAGAAGATTAAAATCTGAAAAAAATATTGGTTTGATTATTATTGACTATCTTCAACTAATGCAGGGACCTGCAAACTCGGAAAGCCGTGAGAGGGAAATATCCCATATATCGCGCTCGCTTAAGTCGCTTGCAAAAGAATTAAATATACCTGTTATAGCCCTTGCCCAGTTAAATCG
>PLNZ01000074.1 GCA_003142915.1 Ignavibacteriales bacterium
ATGCGGCTTTGGAAAGAATACTTTTAGGCATCGCTTCCTTTTTATTCTCGACACGTAATACAACATGTGATCCGGGGACTTTTCTTGCATGGAACCAATAATCATTTTGCTTTGCAAATTTCATTGTTAACAGATCGTTATTCCGGCTGTCTTTACCGACATATACATTGTATTTACCTTCTATTAAGTAATGCTTAAATTTAATACTAATATCTGCATCTTTTTTAGATGTTTCGGTTTCTTTTATTTTTAACTCCTTCATTAAATAATTATAATCCTCTATTGTATTCGCGTATGAAAGTTTTTCTTCCAATAACTTCAACTTATTAAATTGATCCGACGAAATTTTGTAAAGCTCTTTCGATTTTTCAAGTCTGATTTTGTTGTTTTTAGCTTTTTCAAAATACCTGTCAATGTTCTTTTTAGGAGGTAAAGCTGCCTCTAATTTTATACTAATTAAATTATCATCTAAAAAAATATCCCGGACATCAATACTATCCATCCCGTTACGAATAGAGTTAATATTAATTAAAAGCAAATCGCCGTATTTTTTATATTCAACTTCCTTACTTCCTTTATCGATAGCTGTTTTTAAAGCATTCAGCTTGTTTGAAAGTTTATGAAGTTCTTTATCTAAGTGTTTACTTATGATTTTCTTTTTTGTTTCAATTTGTCCGGTATAATAATGTTTTGATAAATAATAATTGAATGCAGAGACTACATCGTCAAATACATTTATTTCATTACCGGTGAAGATGTGGAATGTTTCAAAACCTATTATTAATTGACCTGTTCTGCTGTCAGATATAACAACAGGTTTAGCCGTAGAAATTTCATTAATGATATTATTGATTACTGCAACTATATCTTCAATTCTGTCGCTTCTGCACCTAAATTTAGCTTCAAGTAAAATTTCTTTACCAATGAATGGGAATAAACTTTTAATTTCCAGCCAAACATCATTTTTAATTGGAATATTTAAATTAGGGATATTAAAACTATTGATAAAAACACTAGTTTTCATTTCCCGGATAAAATGTTCTTCAATAAAATCTTCAGGCATATTCTTGAAATATTCAACTTTCCCGTCTTTAGAGATAAATATGATGTTAGAATATTTTCCCCTGATTGTAAGGAATATCTCTCCGCTGTCTAAGATGAATTTAATTACTCTGTCTGAATTTGATATCAGTATTGTGAGTAATTTTGAGGGTAAATATTCATCAAAAAAGTTAATTGTATTTTTTTTTGCCCTATGGAAATCGTTTTTTAAAGTAATATAAGGTGAGCCGGGTTCAACGGAGATTTCAATAAATTTTTCTATTTTACTATTTCTGCACTGAATAATCAGCTTATCCTTTTCCTGTGTAAAAACAGAATAGAAGACGGAATCTTGCAGAACTAAATTCGCTTCAAGAACAAACCTGTTAAGGAAAAAAAAATTTTTGTACATTCTATAGAGATGTAAATTGTACCAGATTAAATAATTATCCCCGCCTTTGAATTATTAAGCGGGGAATTAAAAACTAAATTTATTCAATACCATGCATCATTTTAAGCAATCTTTTATATATAAAGAACAGTATAAGCGAAGATGCCGCAGCCATAATTACAAATATTAAAAAGAATGAGGGCAAATCTTTAATTGCAAAACCCAATAGATAATGAACAGTTGTAGTACCGTCGTTATTGATAGGATAAAGTGTACTTAAAGCCCCCGCAAGCCAATTTGCACCGGCATTAGCCAGAAACCAAACCCCCATTAATAATGACATGAATTTTGCCGGTGATAATTTGGTAACCACAGATAAGCCAATAGGGGAAAGGCACAACTCTCCAAAAGTATGAAAAGAATATGCTACTACAAGCCACATGGGGCTTACTTTTATCCCCGTCTGGGCAATACTTCCGCCAATAGCCATTACAACATAGCCGAGCCCTAAAACCATTAATCCTACAGACATTTTCAACGGTGATGATGGTTCTTTGCCTTTATTGCCAAGCTTTGTCCAAAGCCACGCAAATGCAGGAGCAAAAATAAATATTACGACTGGATTAATTGACTGAAAGAAGCTTGCAGGAACATTATAATTTCCGAGCCAGCTAATCACCCTGTTCGTTTGGGATTCGGCAAAAAAAGTTAATGAAACTCCTGCTTGTTCATAAGCAGCCCAGAAGAAAATAACGAAAAACGATATAATGAAAATAACTGCAATACGTTGTTTTTCAATGTGGGTCAGTGGTGCATCTTTTACATAATCGACACTTTTTTTATTCTTTTTTATCGGAATTAACCCAACACTTTTACCATCAGGAGTAACTAAGTATTTATCCTTTTGGATGTAAAAATGAATCAAGCCTAAAACCATTCCTACACCAGCTGCAAAAAATCCCCATTTAAAATCGGCCGGGTTTCCTGTATCGCCTAAACCTCCGCAAATAAGCGGTCCTAAAAAAGCTCCGACGTTTATTCCCATGTAAAAGATCGTGAATGCGGAATCACGTCTGTGTATCTCATTTTCCGGGTATAAAGTACCAACCATGGTTGATATATTAGGTTTGAAAAAACCATTGCCGATTATTAAAAAGAATAATCCGCCAATAAAAAATACTTCAACAAGACCTCTATTAGAATATATTTGACCACAAAATGCCAATGAAAACTGTCCGATGGCCATTAATATACCACCGACGAAAATTGATTTTCTGTTTCCCCAGTATTTGTCGGCAATATATCCGCCGAACAGAGCCGTTAAATAGACAAATCCGGTATAATATCCATAAATTGAAGAGGTAGTTGAATTATCATAGAACAGAGCTTTAATCATAAAAAGTGAAAGAATAGCTCTGTTCCCGTAATAGCTGAAACGCTCCCACATTTCAGTAAAGAATAAAACATACAGTCCTTTTGGGTGATTTTTGAACATCAATTTACCTCTTAATAGCAATTAGAATTAACTTCAAGGCATGCTGATTGAAATCAGAATGCGATGTAATTTAATGTATTCATTTATTAGTAATAGATAATATAAATATAGCAGATTTTATTTTTTTTTCATAGTACCAATAATATTTGAATTGATTTTTATTCTGAAAATTGATTCTAATTACAAAAGCCGGTTTGTTGTATTAGAAACGGTCATTTAATATATTTGAAATGATGAAAAATTTATTACATATACCTATCTTTAAGAAAGCGCTAATAGGAATAGGCATTTTTATTGCATTTATATTTGTGATGAATGTGATAGTTATGCCCTGGTATGTTAGTTCATCAAATAGGCAGGTTCCGAATATTATCGGAGTAAAAGTTGACGACGCCGTTGGAATTCTTAAAGATGCTGATCTGGAACCAATTTTAAGCGATACGACTTATGATGAGAAATTCCCCAAAGGCACAATAATTTACCAAAGACCTAATTCAAATGAAACAGTTAAAAAAGGAAGAAGAATTTATCTTTTTGTAAGCGGCGGGGAACCGGTTATACCAACTCCTTCTTTAGGAGGAAAAACATTAGCAGATGCCAGGTTTGCTCTTGAAAGACTCGGATTATATTTAGGCAGGATCGATTCAATTGCGTCCGATAATCCTAAAAATATGATTTTTAATCAGCGATATGTTCCCGGCACGCCTCTAAGAAAAGGAGATTCTGTTGGCGTTTCATTTAGTATCGGTTCTGCCGTTGGAACTATAACAGTTCCGAATTTGATTGGAAAATCTTTGGCAGAAGCACAAAAAATATTAGTAGATAGCTCATTAAAAGTCGGGAAAATAAACTACCAGGTTTCATATTCACTTTTGCCAAATACAGTTCTTGATCAGTATCCCAGCAAAGATATTAAGGTAAATGCAGGAGATTCAATTGATCTTTTCGTTACAAAACCTGCTGATCAGAAGGATGAACATTTAGATATGGGAGAATAATGGCACTTTTAGCACCATCAATATTAGCTACAGATTTTTCTAATCTTTCACAGCAGATAAGACTTGTAGAACTTGCCGGAGCAGACTGGATTCATTGCGACATAATGGACGGACATTTTGTTCCAAATATTACATTTGGACCTGTTTTAGTTAATTCGGCAAAACGTTCTACAAAAATGCCTATAGATGTTCATCTTATGGTTGAGAAACCGGATAATTACTTGGAAAGCTTCATAATTGCCGGCGCTAATTATATTACAGTACATCAGGAAGTGGTAATTCACTTAAACCGAATTATAACAAGAATTAAAGAGCTTGGGGCAAAGGCAGGCGTAGCTGTAAATCCATCTACTCCGGTCGATTTTCTTCAGGATATAGCTGAATATATCGATCTTGTCTTAATTATGTCTGTAAATCCCGGCTTTGGCGGTCAGAGCTTTATTCCCAACTCGCTTAAAAAAATTAAAGAAGCTGTAAAACTTAGAGAAAAGTTAAAGGCAAATTTTTTAATTGAAGTTGATGGCGGTATCGATAGCCATAATACATTATCCATTTTAGAAGCCGGATGCGATGTATTCGTTGTCGGAACATCAATATTCAAGACGGATAACATTTCAGCAGCAACTACAGAATTAAAAAATTTAATAAATGACTATTAGTTAAGCAAAGAGTATAAAAAAAAGATCAAACATTTATAGTTCTTCAAAAGCTGATTCTAATAAATTGATATTCAACTTATTTTTATTTCAGCATTTAACATAAATAATTGAAGGTCGTTTCGAATATATCGTACAAAAGTTTATTAAAAAAATCAATTTTTAATTAAGCCAAAGTTTGTCTGTCAGATAGGCAAGCCGACAGACAGGGCTGTCGTCCCGATTCATCGGCTGTGCCATTATATGGGACTTTGTAAAGTCCTCCTTGATTAATGTTTTAAGCTGCAGGGCAATGGTATACCTGTCCGCCGCTAGGCAGATTAGTAGGCTAATATAAAAGCATGAACTTTTATAAA
>PLNZ01000390.1 GCA_003142915.1 Ignavibacteriales bacterium
TGTTCACCAATTTTGACAGTTTTATCATTACTTCCGCTTGCGATTGTCATTCCATCAGAACTGGAGGCAACATCTTTTGGTACTGACATCCATACAATTGCAATTGCAATTATAACTAAGACAGCTAAAGAGACAGCTAATATGATATTCTTTTTATTATTCTTTTTCCCTTTGTCTTTTGTAATTACATCTTTAATAATTTTTGGTTCTTCTTTTTCTGCAATTAATGTCTTTTGTTCAACTTCGGGTATTCTTGCCGGTTTTCTTTCTTCTTTAACTAACTTTATCTCATCAATGAAATTATTAACCGATAATATTCTTTTCTCCTTTTCCTTTGAGATTGCTTTATAGATAACTCTAACTAATTCCTTCGGTATATAAGGATAATACTCTCTTGGGTCTTTTATCTCTTCATTAACTATTTGGTTCATTATAACAAAATCGCTTGTGTCCTGTTTCCGTTCAAAAGGTAATCTCCCTGCTAACATTTCATATAACGTAATGCCCAAACTATATATATCGCTTCTTTCATCAACACGTTCCCCTCTTATTTGTTCGGGACTCATATAATAAAGAGTTCCCATCTTTGTGCCGGTCTTTGTGTGGCTTCCGCTTCCTTCTACTTTTGCAATGCCAAAGTCGGTTATCTTTATTTTGTTATCATTTGTTACAATTATATTGCTCGGCTTTAAGTCCCGATGAATTACCCCGTTTTGGTGTGCATAAGAAATCCCCCTTAATATTTGTTCAAATAAAATGAGAGCTTTTTCATAAGGAATCGGCCCGACTTCTTTACCTATCATTTTATCAAGCGTTCTGCCTTCTACATACTCCATTACAATATTAAGAGAATCCGGCTCTTCTATAAAATCCAGCACTTTTACAATATTCGGGTGGTCCAACTTGTCAAGAATACCGGCTTCATTCCTAAATCTTTTACGGAGTTCAGGTTCTAAGACATATTGATGGCTGAGGGATTTAATGGCTACAGTTTCTTTACGGAATTCATGGCGGGCTTTGTATACTATGCCCATCCCGCCATGCCCGATAATTTCTATAACTTCGTAAGATTGTATCTTCTGCCGCATTAGCTATTATTCTACGTTTATTGAAATATTTGAATATTACCTTCGCACTTCCCAAACTTAAAAGTATCGTTATGCCTTAATTCCTGGGAAGATATTTGAACGCCATTAATAAAAGTTCCGTTGGATGAGGCAACGTCCTCAATAAAAAAACGGCCATTGTTAAATGATATTTTAGCATGGTGAGAAGAAACAGCGCTGTCTTTAATTACAATTGAATTATCATCGCTCCTGCCAATAGCGGCGCCGCGGGAATCAACATTAAAACGCGTGCCGGATAAATCCCCGGTTAGAACTTCCAAACGGAGATTAAGACCAGGAGCAGAAGAGTTAAGTATAATAGTTTTTTCTTCCCTGACGGAGCTGTTCTTAAAAGATGAAGAAGGAATATTTTTATCCTTTACCTCTTGTTGATTTTTTGGATTTTCAGCATCGGCTATTTTTCGTTCCAACTCCTCCCGTTTTGCTTTTTCGGCGTCAAGTTTTCTATGTTCTTCTTCTTTTTTCTTCTTTTCAACCTCAATTTTTTCCTTTTTCTGCTTATTTAAGAAAAAGAATACAAGCCCCGCAATTATTATCAGAAATAAAACGCCTCCCGCTATGTAATAATAAAGCGAATAATCCTCCTTAATAATAATTTTTTCTTCGGCAAAGGCTTTAACACCGGCAGGGGCAATAAACTTATTACTGACTGTTTTAGTAACGCCCTTATCGTTAACAGATATAACATTTATATGTTCGGCGCCGTCCCCGTTTAAACCCGCAGCGATATAATTAACAACGTAAATATTTAATATTTGGCGGTAAAGCTTTTTATACTGCTGCTCAAGCTGGCTGTCGGTGGGAGAATTATAAAAATTGCCTCCTGTCTTTTCTGAAATTCTTTCAAGGGACTGAAGATAGGTTTTATCTATTTTAGAATAACCAATAGAGAAAACGGGTATGCCTTCTTTATTAGCCAATCCGATAACATCATCTTCCGTATAACTTGAGGATTTGGATTCATCTTTACCGTCGCTGATTAAAATCAGAATTTTAGCAATATCTTCTTTATTATCGGCAAGTTTGTTAAGTCCTTTATACGCTCCATAATATAAGGCGGTGCTTGTACCTGAAGTTTGTAATGATTTAACTTTATCCCTAAGATAATCTTTGTCGTTGCTAAAGTCGGAAATTAAAACAGCATCGTCGGCAAATCCTAACAGGCCAAGTTTATCAACAGCTCGCATATCGTCAATAAATTTCAAAATAGCATTTTTAGTGGTTACCAAAGGCTTTCCTTTCATACTTCCGGAAAGGTCAAGACAAAGCATAATATTAAAGCCCAAACCGGCATCTTTGTATGTGGCGGCTGTTAATGAATCAACTGACTTCCCGTCAACAGATCCGGCAAAGTTTCCGTTAGTTAAGCCGGTTACAGGTTCATTAAAGCTGTCGTAAACCTGAATTGCATTTGAAAGATAAGGGAAATGGTTAGTTTCTGTTCTAATGAGTCTAGCCTTAAAATCCTGGGAGTGGATAGTAATTATAAAAATGAGGGAAAGGAAAATTGTAGTAATTGTTTTCATAATAGCCTCTAAACTGTTTTAAGCTTAAAATTGATTCTGCCGATCTTAATTATATCGTTTTCACTAAGAATAATTTTATCTTCAGCGTTGTTTCCGTTAACGAAAGTTCCGTTGGTTGAAAGAAGATCCTGAATAACAAATTTATTATCGCGAAAAAGAATTAAAGCATGGTCTTCCGAAACACCTGGGTAATTAAGCACTACGTCGCTCGAAGATTTTTTCCCTATTTTAGTCCTGCCTTCATAAAGACGAAAATCAGTGCCATTAGGAGTAATATCGAAAGAAACCAGCCAGCCGACTAACTTTCTGGTAGGGCTTTGCGCCGGGACTTCATTAACAGAAGGATTTTTTGATGCATTAAGAATTACTGTTTTATCACCGCCGTCTTTATTTTGCGGATTATTGACAGGCATTATAGTCGGCCTGGAAGAATCAATAATTGTCTTATCGCTATCAGGAGAATAGGAATCTAAAACAGTTTTTTCATTCCCACTGCCAAGAACAGTTTTTAATTCATTAACATTAGATGGGCAATATGGGCAAGTATTGAGGTTAGCATCATAGTTGTGTCCGTTTGGACAAGTTCTAAAATTAGAACCTATTGGACTCCCGCAGTATTTGCAAAATTTGGCGTTTTCAGAGTTTTCTTTTTTACACGATGGACATTTCATAAATTGACTCCAATAAAAATATTATGATTCTCATTTTGATTGCTGATAATTTTAAGTAAATAATTATTGATGAATTAGTTTTCATGCTTCCACCCATAAAAGTTATAAGATTAAATCATTTATATCTGACAACTAAAAACACACGAAAACT
>PLNZ01000146.1 GCA_003142915.1 Ignavibacteriales bacterium
TTTAAGATTGTTGAATTGTTTAACATTCAATAAAATAACGTGGAAAGATGAACTTTACATCTGGAAAGTTAAAATCAAAATATTTCCGACTGAATCTATACCTACATAGAATTGCGTATAAAGGAATTATTATGAATAAAACTTTAAGATTTATATTAATTATATATTTATTTAGTTCTGCAATATCATCTATTCAATCTCAAACTATCTCTAAAAGCCCTACAAAGGAAAATATATATAGTCTTTGCAACATTAATAATTCTAAATTCCTGCTACATACTTTTACATTTTTTATGCAACATGAGAAAAAGAAATGTATAGCAATTTTTGCAGACAAAGATAACATTTCATATGGAAGATTTAGAGCTCCACTAACAAAAGTATTTATTCTTAGAAATGATAAATCAGAATGGGTATTTGAATATAAGAATCAAGATTTTGGTAAAATAGAGAATGTTGGAGAGAATGAAGGAATTGGAAGTTTTGGAAAATTGTATGACTGTGAGTTAAAAAAGATTGGGAATGATGATGTTGGTTTAATATTCAATGCTAGAAATTTTAGTAGGATTATGCCATATTATGAAAATAATTTTACTAATGGATGTGAAATAGTTACTTGGCTTAATAGTGATGAGGATCAAATTGAACACGATGAGCCATATAAATATGTAGCTAGTTTTAAGTTTATAGCAGAAAGTTCAAAAAAATATTATGATATACAAGTTTTAGCCAATGGGAATGTTGACCAATATGGCAATAATAGTGATGTTAAAAATAAAATTATGAATTACATATTCTCAGATGGTAAGTATTTATCTGCTGAATCAAATATTTTAATCGGAGATGTATTTTATGTTGGTAAATTAAAGTATCAAGTAAATAAAGTAGAATTTACTAAAAAGATAGAAAATCTTTTAACATCAAAATTAGCAGATGGAATTTATCTTATTGTTTATTTGACCGTGATAAATAATAGTAGAGAATCTGTTTCTTTAATGAGTTCTAAGTTTAAAGTACTAGATTCAGAAAATAATGAATTTGAAACATCACAAGATGCAATCTCTATTTTGTTTCTAAATGAGAAAGATAAAGCATTTATACTAAAAGATATTCCTCCTAAAATACCTAAAGAATTAATAATTCCATTCGAAGTTCCTTCTTCAAATGACGTTTATAAGTTAAAGGTATCTGGTAGTTTCTGGAGTGATGAAACATCATTTATAACTTTAAGGAGATAAGATAATGGCAAATGACAATTATAAATCAATTGTATCTTCTGCTTTTATTGATATATTAAAGCAATTTAGAGAAAATCCATATTATTATTTTTATGAAGAGGATATTAGAGTAGATTTAGCGCAAAAGCTGATTAAGGAGAGTGAACAAATAGAAGTAACACACCCACATTCACATAAAAAAATCCTAACTACTCCAATCAAATGTGAATATCCGGGCAATCAACAAAATAATAATAGACACGATATTGTTTTCGTACAAAGAAATAGTTTTGATAATATTTATATTCTTGATATACCTGTTATTATTGAATTAAAGCTTGGTTCAAAAAGTTATGATCGATGTAGTGAATTTAAAGAAGATATAAAAAAGTTATTAGGTTATAAGTATAATCATTCTATTAATTTAGGAATTGCTGTTTATTTTTATCAAGATGAAGTCGAAAGTAAACTTTTTGATATATGGTTTAGAGATATTATTGAAAAATTTAAAAAGGTTGAAATGGAAAAAATCACTTTCGATTCTCCCGATTCTCCATTGATAAATAGTTTTATTGTTACTCCTGATTCAATATTATGGGCTGACACTTATATTAATTATTGACTAAATATAAGCAGACTATCAATACACCACGATAATCATAGCAATAGCATGAGGTTTATTAAGCGTAGGAGAACATAACGAAATGATTATTTTATGACGATTGTTGCTAATTTGTTGCCCGAAATTTATTAACTATATATAAATAAGCCATTTAACCCTATTTATAATGATTATCAGATATGGATACGCCCGGATATTTTTTCTCCAACCATTTTTCCATTTTATTGTGTTCTCCAATAAAGATGGTAAAACAACCGTCATAAATTCCGTCAGGTACATTTTGAAATACTTTAAACATATATTACGCTTAAGGGGGATATTAGCCCTTGAGTGTGGGGCTTATTATTTTAGCTTTTTAATAACATTATTAAGATTATCAGTATTTGCTTCTTTAGAACGGTTAAAAATTAACCTATAAGAACACGCTCATTTCATAGGTTAATCATCATCATTTGAGCAGTATATTTTTATTATATCATACCAATTTTTGAGTGTCAACTGTGGATAAAAAAGCTCTGCCTAAGCAGAGCATTTAACAAAAGTTAGCCTCGCAAGTCTAACGACTATGTTATCCGGTTCGGGGTGGACAAGAACTACACGGGTGAACCGTGATAACTGCTCGGCCTGAATTTCAGTCATAGTTTTTCCTATTAAAGCTACGCTTGGCGTTCCGGCCTTAACTAACCTAAGACATGAAAAAATATCAACTGTTAAAGTAACTTCATCGCTAAAACTAGCAGGATTATACAAGGTGCGCTTAAATCCTTTAGGGAAAAACCATTCGTCTTTTTGAAAATTATAGGCAACATAACCGGAATGTTGTCCCTTTTCATCATAGGTCTTAAAAGCTATCTTACCGGCAATAATAGAATGTTGTTTGACCAATCCTATTTCAAATTCCTTTGCCATTTCTTCGGATATTTTATCTTCCAAGAATTTACAGTAATGTAATTCAAGATTTGGCAATTCTCTTTTAGGCTCTTTCGGGGTGGTTAGGAAATGGTCTTTAAGCTCTTTGGCTGCGCTTCTAAGATCGATGGATTTTGTGGTAGATAAGAAATTGATTATGCTCCCCTTATCCTCGGCTTTGGGGTTAAAATAAAGGTTCTTGTCGGGACTGACAATAAATCCCTCGCCTCTTATTTCGCCGTTTTGATAGACGGAATAAGGAATGTTAAGCCAATCTAATACATCTTTAAATTGTATCTTCTGGCTAATCTCAGCGAAATTTAAAAATTCAGACATTCGGGACGTTATACTGAGTTAAAGGAAGTAAAGACGGAATTAACAGAGGTCCGAGTATGGTCAAAAGAACTATTGTGCCCGGATTTATTTTCGGGGATAGAAGAGATCCTTGCAGGAAACAGAGAAGTATTATTGGGAGAAACTGTATTAAATATCGGGGACGAGTGTACCTTAGAAGATGGCAGCTATAAAGTCAAAGCCATTGCCCAGAGTTTAAGCCGGAAAGATAAAGTCAGAATATTGAAGAACAGTTTAACGATTTATCTTTACTAAGAACCACGGCCAGAATCCTCAGCTATATCCTTCCAAACTATACAAGCATTATTAATAAACTGCTTATACAGACACACGTATAGCCCAAGCGACTTAGCTCCGCCCGCCTCCGGCTTTAAGGCTTCCGCCTAAGTCTTGAGATTTAAGTCTCTATTTCAGGAGTAATAATTTCTTCGTTTGTGTAAAACTACCGACATGAATGCTATAGAAATAAACACCGCTTGTAAGTTTGTTTGCACTAAAATTAATAGAATATGTTCCTGCCAGTTTTTGTTCATTAACCAAGGTTGTTATTTCTTTCCCTAGTATATCATAAACTTTTAGTGTTACATATCCAGGCTTTGAAATAGCGTATTGAATAGTTGTAGTTGGGTTAAATGGATTGGGATAGTTTTGTGACAGTGCAAAAGTAATTCGAGATGGATTATCTTGCTTATCTATACTTGTCACTATTCCGTTTTCGTTGAAAACTGCAAGCCCTCCATTGGTTGCTAACCATTTATTGTCATTGCTGTCTATTACAATGGCATACACATAGTTGCTTGGCAAGCCGGAATTTGTATCATTGTAAACCGTCCAGGTACTTCCGTCAAATTTTGAAAGTCCTCCATCAGCGTTACTTCCGACCCAAATATTTTTATTGTTTTCTATGGCTATTGATGTTAAATAATTTTGAGGATATCCGGGTTGAGAAATGAGATAATCTTTCCATGATGTATCATTAAATTTTACCAATCCCTCACGAGTTGCAATCCATTTAATTTCATTTCCATCAATTCCAATAGCTAAAACATAATTTGTGGGCAATCCGGAATTTGAAGAGTTATAAACAGTCCAAATAGTATCATTAAATTTTGCAATGCCGCCGTAAGTTCCAATCCATTTATTTCCCTTGCTGTCTTCATTAATAGTGAGAGCATAATTATTGGGCATGCCTGAATTGGAAGTATTATAAACAGTCCATTTTGTATCATCAAATTTTGCCATCCCACCACCTAATGTCCCGATCCACTTATTATCATATCTGTCGATAAAAATTGACGTGATAGCATTATTCGGCAATCCTGAGTTTGAAGTGTCAAAAACAGTCCAGTTTGTGCCGTCGAATTTTACAAGTCCACCCAGGTAGGTTCCAACCCACTTATTCCCATTAGCATCAATAGCTATTGCCTGTAGATTATCATTAGGGAGTCCTGAATTAGTAGTATTGTAAATATTTAAAATAATGCCGGTATTATTAAGTTTTATTAATCCCTTGGTAGTGGACGCCCGAATAATATTATTTTCTATTTGTAATGAAGTCACACCTGTTGAATCGATATACGTCTTCCACTCAGGAATTTGCCCAAATGCAAAGGCCGAAAAAAACAATAATATACTTAACAACTTTTTCAATTAATCTCCCATCTAGTTAAACAGTAAGCAATGTTTTTATAACAAAATTAGTTTCTTTGTTTGCGTAAAACTACCAGCTTGCATCCGGTAGAAATAAATCCCGCTTGAGAGATTACTCTAATTAAATTAAACAGAATAATTTTCCGCCGGTTTTTCACCATTAATTAAGGTCGCAATTTCTTTAACTAATATATCATACACTTTAAGTGCTACATATTCAGGTGTTGGGATAACTATAGTATACCCTATTGTTTGGACAGCTTTTCTTTCCTATAATATACATTATAGGAACTCAATCTACAAATAATATTCCTAAAAATTATTTCAAATCGATTTTCATATTCATAGCTGCAAATGTAGCAATTTAAATTACTTATAGGATATAACCATTTCTAAACAGGACATTTCTG
>PLNZ01000026.1 GCA_003142915.1 Ignavibacteriales bacterium
TTGGTACACGGCCGGGTTGTAATTAAAAATTTATCAATTTGTTCACGCGGCAGGTAGGCATCCTCCCGCGCGATGCCGTGGTTAATGGTGTCATCAGGCTCAATAGCCCAAATCCGTCCGCCCCTGATGTGTACCTTAATAATGCACATGTTGAAACAATGTTCACTGCAAGTTGTATACCGTATAATATCCACTGCCGCNNTGCCGCCGGCTTATTGTCTGATTTTTCATTGTTCATTATTTTCCAACTCTACCACAAGTTAACTGTAATTCAAATTAGACTTTATTTTCAGCCGTGATGCATTAGTATTGTTTACAGAATTTTCAGCAAAATATCAGCTCATTATGGGATTCTTCACTTGTTTCGAAGATCTGCCCAATCCGTTTGTCATCGACCAGACATCCCCCTTCTTCCTTATGCCGAAGTAGTTTGGACACTCACATCCTCAATTAAAATTGACCCTATTTTTCTAGATCGGTAAGATATTGTAAATCTGTCTTTAACGGTAGAGATATACCACTCACCCCTTATAACCATAGATCCCAAGCCTCTATTTTCTTATGTAGCTGCTTTAATATATGTTTATTCTCTTCCGTGAATTTTGATTTCAGTAGTCTGAAACGAGGTGGTGTCAAGTTTACGGTTAATTTGTGACATTTTTAGCCCATATTGTTTATTCATTATGTATTACTTAAAAAGCTGCGACCTTAGCTTGACTTTGGTGAAATATATTATGAATGTTTTAACTAGCATTGATAAACACGTATCCGCAAATGTTGATTATTACATTAATTTAATAGGAAGGCGAGGAGAAATCTCCCCGCCTTCCTACATGATGCCACCAATTCTTTATCCCATGTACCGAATGTCCCCGGTTTTCGCACCATCCAGGCTCTATTAATTATCCTAGTTTTTCAAAGTCTGGTTAATCCACAATTCTCTTATCATGGGTACCTGATTATAGTACGCAGCATCAACCTCGCCGTAGTAATTTTCCAGCCACGGCCAATAACAGTTGAGCACATATGGATTTGTCATAGGTATGACGCCTGCGTCTAGGAGTGCGTCTTTACAGAATTGTGTTACATCAGCTGTTTGCTTCAATGGATCCTCTTCTGCTAATGCCGCATTTGCCTCTACCGAAAGAGGATCTGATGCCGTATACGTAGCGCCCATAAAATTACTCTGATACCAATTGAGAGGTGTTAGTGGATTTGCAGTACCTGCCGGATAACAAAGATACCCTTTGTAGGTAAGAGCAATTTTCTCGGCAGTTAACGCAGTTTCATTCATAGAATCAATAGTAGCGGTAACACCAATCTGAGCCCAATTGTTTACCATTATTTGAGCTGCGTCTGCTTCTTCTGGGATTGCTGAGTCCACAGCAAGAGTTATCGAAAAACCGTTGGGGTAACCGGCAGCAGTCAGCATTTGCTTCGCCGCTTTTGTATTAAAACTAAATAGGGCTTGCACTGCTGCAGATTGATTTGTCAGTGGAGTGTAGGATGGCTGCCCTGATGCTACTGGCCAACCGAGAATTTCTCCACCGCCATAAACAAGAGTTGCTATATTATTATAATTGGTAGCTTCAGAGAGAGCTTGACGCACTTGTAAATTAGATATAGGGTCGCTAGAATCAAGCCTATTCGCCTTAAACACATAAACCTGATCACTTGTCCACTTGTCTTGTACTAATTTTGGAGCGGCTGATGTAAGGACGGACGCTTGGGTATACGAAACGTATGGATTCCAATCGACCTTACCGGTTTCCAAGGCGGCCTGCTGGGTGGACGCATCAGGAATAATGAGATAAACAAGGGTGTCAATGAGCGGTTCTTTATATTTTTGGCCGTTAATGGTTGTCGATCCCCAATAGTTGGGGTTCTTGGTGTAAGTGACCGAAGAACCATCAACAAAATTAGTCAATTCAAACGGTCCTGTGCCAACTGCGTTCTTCCAATTAGAACCACCGGCATTCTGAGATTCGGGAGCGAATGGAAATGCCGTACCAGCACCATATAATAAGAAAAATTGCCAGTTGGCATTATATGAAGCAAAATCGTATTTGAACGTATATTGGTCAACCGCAACACAATCCTTAATCCAAGTAAAATAAGGCGCCGAAGCGGGAGCGGTTATTTGGGTGGTAGTGGCGGATGCGCAATCCGAAGCAACGAGTTCGCGTGGAGCCATGCCGATATTGGAATTGCCTGTCCACATAATCCCTTGTTTTAAAGTTATGGTTAGAGAAAGAGGATTTTCCTGAAAAGACCAACTTTGTGCGATGTTACCGGTTAGGTATTGGTCAGGAACACATTGCGGTAAATTAAATAAAGATAAACCGCTGCCTCCCGGTCTTGGCCCATACTTATCGATATCCGCGCAAAAGTATGGCTCAAGGTAAGGATTAACGTAAACGGAGGTTATATCTCCCCTGTTGGAGGTTAACATATCCCAATCTGTTGGGTCTTCCGTGGAAACACCATTTAACACCGTAATCGTCCCACCTAATACCGGTGCGCTAGCGGTAGTTATAGTAGTGGTAGTTACAAAAGTAGTCGTAGCAGCACTTGAAGTTGTTGATTTGGAACAGGAAGTCAACACTAACGCTGGCAACATCGTTGCTATCAGTAGCAAACTCAATCCCAATACCACCCATAAATTTTTCCTTTTCACATTCTTCTCCTTATTTTTTTATAATAAAACTTTATTCCCCTTACGCTAAGACTGTTCTTCCGACCTGCAAACAATTTGTTAGTGTGATGTTGCTATAAGACTAATCAAGACGAATCCCGCTTTTATTTTACCTCCCTTATTTAAAAATTCCCGGAAAATCCAGTGCAGCTCGCATTCATAATATTTCTATAAGATTAAGGCTGGCCAATCAACT
>PLNZ01000123.1:0-322 GCA_003142915.1 Ignavibacteriales bacterium
TATAATGGTCAACATTTAAGTTCCCTAACATCCAAATTTGTTCACCAATTTTGACAGTTTTATTATTGTTTCCTCTCGCAGGCGTCTTACCTTCGGGACTTAAACCGACTGAATTGACCACTTCTCTATGTCCATATATTTTATCTGCGCTTATATATTTATTCTTATTTCCCTCAATTCCATATAACTCTATACTT
Organism: Ignavibacteriales bacterium; assembly: GCA_003142915.1. Classification (GTDB taxonomy): domain Bacteria; phylum Bacteroidota; class Ignavibacteria; order Ignavibacteriales; family Ignavibacteriaceae; genus FEN-1297. The sequence goes on from PLNZ01000123.1 coordinate 198, forward strand.
ACCTGATAACAAGTCTTATATCGGCGCTCTCTTTCTTTACCTGTCATTTTCATAATTACTTTTACTATTGTGTCACTTAGCTTTGGATTTATTTCTCTGGGATCATCTATTACATTATTTACTAT
>PLNZ01000123.1:352-4432 GCA_003142915.1 Ignavibacteriales bacterium
TTATCACCTAATACTTTTGCTATTCCAAAATCCATTATCTTTATGTTGCTATTGCTATCTACCATTATGTTACTTGGCTTAATATCACGGTGCACCACGCCCCTTTGGTGCGCAAAACCTAAACCTTCAAGTATCTGCAACAATATTTTTACACTTCTTAGTTCATCTATTTTACCCTCTTCTCTTATTATTTCTTTCAGCATTTTCCCTTCGGCGTACTCCATTACCATTACATAGTCAGTTCCTTCACGAAAGAATGAATGAAGTGTTACTATATTCGGATGAATCAGGCTTGCCTGTACCTTTGCTTCCTGCTTAAAGCGTTCTATTAATTGCTCATCCTGCGATAGAACCGGATTAAGTACTTTTAAGGTGATTTTTCTGCCAAGCATCTCATCTTCTGCGAGGTATATACTCCCCATACCCCCTTCACCTATCTTAGAAAGAATTTTATAATCGCGAATATTTGTCCCTGTATTAAACATCATTTTAGTCCTGCATTTTTTCTATTTTTTCTTTTCTATCTTCAGCCGTTGGATGAGAGGAAATGAAATCATTAAGGGCATCTCTATTCTCTTCACCGTATTTTTGTTCAAGCTTTTTAAGTTTGTCAAAAAATGATAATGCCCCTTTCCTGTCATAACCGGCTTTAGTCATCAACTTAACACCGAGCTCATCGGCTTCATATTCCTGATATTTATTGAATGGTAGATTATAAACGGAATATGCGGCTTGCACTATAGCGCCCAGATTTTGGTTTATATTTGAAGCTAAAACTGCATATTGAATTTTCTTAATGCAGTGTTTCTTTTCATTATGGGAAATTTCATGTCCTATTACAAAAGCAATTTCATCGTCATTTGAAACAAAGTCCAGCAGCCCGGTGTTTATATATACCATACCGCCAGCTATTGAATATGCGTTTACTTCTTTGTTCTTAACTATTTTGAAACGGTAGTTTATTTTCTTCCGTGAAACACCCGCTTTTATTTTTTGAAATAATAAGCCAACATTAAATTTATGACTTTCTGTTATTATCAATTTCTTTGAAATTTCTTTATCCAACTCTATCCCGATTTTATTCTCATCTTTATCGGAAATAGAAGTAATATTAAGCAGCTGCTGATTCAGTTGATCCGTAGTTTTCAAAACATCTTCAAGTATGTCATCCTGCGCAAAAGCTGATGTACCGGTAAATAGAAAAAGGACAGTTATAAATATTATTTTCCAAAAAGGTTGAAAAATCCCGATACATTTGCCGAGTTGAAAGTGCATTTCCATCCGTCATCTCCTTTCTTAAAGTTTAATTCAGCGGGTATCTTTTTACCGTCGAACATTAAGACCGGTTTATTTAGATCAAATGTGAATTTTACCTTATATTCTGTTTTCTCCTGATCTGTATAGCCTTCTTCCGTTACGTTAAAGTTTGCTGCATCATACTCATCACCTAAGAATTGCTTTACGTTTTTATGAATAATATCATATTGTTCATTCTTTAATCCGCTGCCCGGACCGCCTGAGCAGCCGTTTAAGAGAATCATTGACAGGGCTATTATCATAATTGATTTATTTTTTATCATCTTCAGCCTTTCTTTTTTGCTATTAGTGACTTAAATGCCTTATCATTTTTTATTTAACTGATTCCCGGTTCTAATCTTTACATTCAATAATGTATCTTTAAACTTTGGAATCGTAAAGGGTCCGCCTTGAATAGTTTGATCGGTTTTTTTATCGCCCGCTATAACTTTCCCATTATTTGTTTTGCTTTTTTTATCTGATTTACCCGGAATATTGGGAGGGAAAAAATTCAGTAAAAGAAATCTGTAAGCAAATCCAAGAGAAACAATAATGAGAAAAAAGATAATAATAATATTAAGTTTCTTCTTGCTGTTTGCTTTTACGGGAAAAGGTTTTCCTTTAACTGCGTGGACTATCTGAACGGTAATATTATCTTTGCCGCCGCGCTCATTAGCCAGATCAACTAATTCTTTACAAGCTTCCTGAGGAGAGCGCTTCAATGTAATATTCAGCAATTCGTTGTTTTGAACAAAACCGGTTAAACCATCTGTGCATAGAAGAAAATAATCGCCTTTGAATAAGACAACCGGTTCCCCGATATCGGGATCAAGTTCATCCTTTTGACCAAGCGCTTTAACAACAACATTTTTATTGGGATGGCTGCCTGCATCTTCAGGTTTTACTATATTGGCGTCAACAAGCTGCTGAATAAGTGAATGGTCTTTTGTCAGTTGGTGTATCTGCTTATTGCGAATCATATAGATTCTGCTGTCTCCGGCGTGTGCGTAAAAAGCCTGATCATTACGCAAAAGAAGAAGAACAATAGTAGAGCCCATCCCTTCAAAATCCGGGTTTGCTGAGGTATAATTTATTAAAGCCTCATTAGCTTTCTGAAGGGATAAACGAATTTCAATTTTCTCATCAAAATCAGAAGACAGGGAGGCAAAGTGTTCTTTTATAGTTTCAACCGCAATACGTGAAGCTATATCGCCGCCTTTGTGTCCTCCCATTCCGTCGCATACTATTATTAAGCTGCCGTAATTACCGTTAAACGAACCATAATAATCTTCGTTCAGTTTTCTTACCCTGCCGACATCAGATAAGTTGCCTATTATAAATTTTGTTTTCATTTGCATGTCCAATTTATTGACAATTTATTTATTTGCAGATTAAGTTACCTGTCAAAATATATGTGAATTGTTTGTCTTATTTTTAATACTATCTGCTTAAACGCAATAACTTATTGCCGGACATAACTATGTGTTACAAAGACAAATAAAAATATAAGCAGACAGTCTTTGATTTTAAACCTTTACATTTTCCTCAAGAATATTTGAATTAACGTAATGTTATTTTATTCAAAGGAACAGGTATTACAATGTATTTTAAGAACAAGTTGTTAATTGATTGTAAAAATAATTTATTTCTTAATTTATACGTATTGTAGTTTTTCATTAATCCAAGGTACGAATTAATAATTGTCCTATATTCTATTTTGTTTTCTTTAGATAATTCACCTTTCGCAAATTCTATTTTATTGTTCCATTCCAATATTTTTCTATAAAAATTTGTTTTACATCTTTTACCGGCATAAATACGAAACGGCTTAATATATACTCCGAGAAATTGGATACCTTTACTATAATGCTGTAAATAGAATTTCTTTGGATGTAAAGTAAGCATTAATCTATTCTTTAAATAATCTCTTATTTTTAGTCTGCATTCAAGAAGATACTTTTTATCCGGATGAATCAATACAAAGTCATCAACGTATCTTCCATAATAGGTAATTCTTAATTCCTTTTTTATAAAGTGGTCTAAATAATTTAGGTAAATATTGCCAAATAATTGTGATGTTAAATTTCCAATCGGAAGACCTTTATTATTTTCAGCGCAAAATAAACTTTTACTTTCGGGCAAGCCTTCCCAATCTGTTTTTGCTCCTTTTATTGTACAATTCTTGGTCGGGTCATTAAATATAATTTTTTGAAGAAGATATTCCAGAAAATTAAAATCACACGTTAAATTATCGCGCTTTTGATTTAATACATCAGTGATATTTTGATAAAGTATTTCTCTATCAATACGCATAAAATAGCCTTCAATGTCAAGCTTCATTAAGTAACAATCTTTTGTATAATTGCTTGAGCATTGGCTGATAAATCTTCTTATCCTTTTAATTCCGTAATGGGTACCTCTGTTCTTTCTGCAGCTATAGCTGTCATTAATAAAAGTTTTATCGAAGATGGGGTTTATATAATTAAAAACAAGATGGTGGATTATTCTATCTCTGAAATCAGCCGCAAAAATCTCTCTTTGAACCGGATCAAAATTGATAAAGCATATACTCTCGGCTATTTTATATTTTCTTGCATTTATTTCCTCATATAATTTGAAAAGATTACTTTCATACTGAAGCTCAAAAGCTAATGCGTTAATAGTATTCCTTTTGTTTCTTCTCGCATCAAAATATGCGGTAAATATATCTTCAAGTAAATTATTTTCCATAATAAAAATGAACAGCAGTAATTTAGTTCTAAATCCTTAACGCAGCGAACGCTA
>PLNZ01000175.1 GCA_003142915.1 Ignavibacteriales bacterium
GATATACCGACAATAAGTTTAAAAGTTGTTAAAAATACAGCCGCTATTACAGATGAAAGTGCAATTCTCTTTTTCTCGGTAATTGCCTTATTGTCCTGATTCATTTGTTTTTTGACTTTAAGTAATTCAATAATGGAAAAAAATTTTTCCCGGTATTTTCCCGGGTGGGTTAAAATGTTTCGTCCAAAAATAAATAAATTAGCGGAAAATAGAACTACAAATTGCTTTAAATAATTTTATTCCCAGGATAAAATTACAGAGGCTATATTATGACAATTACTTATCGCGCTATTTTAAAATTAAAATTAGGAGTTTTAAAAATACCCATAAGTCTTATCCAAATTGGCAAAAGCATCTCCATCCCTCTTGCAGCAGAAATATCACCCAAGTCAATAATGGACTTCCAGCCGAACCAATCAGCTAAAATAGATTTTACTTTTTCTTTAGCTGCTAAGTCATTTCCGCTTACAAAAATATCATGATCACCATTGACTAGCGAAGGGTCAACCATTAATTTACAGTTCATTGTATTCAATGTTTTAATAACCTTTAATTGTGGAAATGTCCTTTGTATCTGTTCTCCTAATGAATCATCATTGCACACTGAAAGCATAGGAGGCATACCTTTTGAGAAGTCCAGTGTATTTGCAATATCTAACAATATTTTACCGTTAAAATTATTTTCATTTGCAAGTTTTAAAGCATTGATGGAGGCGTTTCCGGCAGTACAGTTAAAAAGAATTTCACCGAATGAAGCTGCATCTTCAAATGTACCGCAGGATGCATTTGGTCCGTTCGATTTTACCCAATCTATTGCCTTCTCGTTATTTGCAGTTCTCGATCCCATTTTTACAATGTGTCCCAATTGTACCAGCTTTGAACCGATTGTTTGACCAACCATACCTGTTCCCAATATTCCAATTTCCATTTATTTCTCCGGTGTTTTTGTGCATTTGTATAATAAAATTTAATTATAAAAAAGTAATTATTATATTTAAAATAAAAATACATGGGGAAGTTTGTTGTGTTATTCACATCATCCGAATCGGATAATGAGTGGCCTCTGGCAAAGTCACCACACCGTGCAAGGTCTAATTTATAAGTACATTTATCTTACGTAAAGTGAATTAATCAAATAAAATTGAGTGAACTAAAAAATTTCACGTCATCTTTTATTCTAAAAATCTATAGATAATCCCTTAATAGCTTCTTTTTCTATCATCCATGGGTGGAGATGATATAATAATACACCGGCTTTCACAGCAGGGTCCTCATCGATAAGGGATTTGACTTCTTTTTCAGAATTAACTTTAAATATCGTCATTCCTCGTACTTCTCCATCGTCAATAAAAGGCCCAACAAGTAAGGTTTTTCCTGATTTCCTTAATGATATTTGATATTCAACATGGTCAACTTGCAATTTTGCTGATTCCGGAGTTTCTTCCGAAGTCCAAGCGGGGCCCTTTATTAAAATAAGGGCATATAGTTTAGTCATTTGGCCGGCTGTTGGAATTGGCATTTTCAATCCTTTCAGTTGCGATCTTTGCCTTTGTTTTATCTAAAAAGGTATATATTTTTTTAACAATATAACAATATATGAATTTATACATAATATTTGAATTAATTAGTAATTTAGTCCAAAATTGAGCATTAATTTTATAGTAACCGGCATCTTTAAAAATTTTACTAAATGTCGATAATAATTATGGATTACTTTTGCCTTTTGGTAATCCAAGAATAGAACATAAAGGAATCCTTTTTATTTTAATAAAAAAGTGGTGAACAATGGCTATAAATAAAAATATAAAGATACTCCTTGTAGAAGATGCCGGAGTAATGCGCAAAATGGAAATCAAAACCTTAAATTCACTCGATTTTAGTAATGTAAAAGAAGCTGAAAATGGAAAAGCTGCAATTGAATTATTGCAGAATGACCTGGCTGTTGAATTAATCATCAGCGATTGGAACATGCCTGTAATGGATGGATTTGAATTGCTGAAACGGGTACGTTCAAATGAAAAAACAAAAAATATTCCTTTTCTGATGGCTACAGGCAGCGGTGAAAAAAAGGAAGTTGAAAAAGCATCGGAAGCAGGAGTTTCAAGCTTTATTTCTAAGCCTTTTAATAAAGATGAACTTTTTGAAAAAATTAATGAAGCTTTTGGAGTTAAATCCGAAGTGCAAGAGCCAAAACCTTTAACAAAGGAAAATCGAATAACGGCTTCGGGAAAAGTGAAGATAAAAACTGTTCATATTCAAATTACAGATCACCTTACACTTGGTATATTAAAAAGCTTGATTAAGAAAAATGAAGTTTCACCGCAACACTTTGAGCTTGAAACCGAATGTATGCCGAGCTGGAATACGGCAGCAAAGCAAGAATTTTAATCGGCGAAGATGAACGGGATGGAGTAAAAATACGTGTCGGATTTATCGTCGATGCCGTGGAAGTCATATGCAATGTAAAAGTCCAAGATATAGAAAGTTCATCATCATTCAACGACCAGGCAGAGAACCGGTTTATTTTAGGAGCAGTAAAATCCAATGATGGTATTTACTTACTGCTTAATCTTCCAATAATTATGACCCCTATAAATAGCCTGCGAAAAGAGGCAAAGAAGAAAGTTTTGGTATAGTTACACAGTATTTATACAATGAGTTAAAAAGATAAGTGAAGTCATTAAAGTGAAATTAATTGCTTAAAGATTTCTCTTTGCATAAGAAATAACTTTTTTAATAATATCTTTTTCATCTTTATATTCATACACATTTTCTTTTGGAAGTACCCTGATAGTCCCGTTACCTTGTGGCGCTATGCTTTTCCATTCTGATATTCTTAAACTATCGGCAATAACCACTTTGATGTAAATATACAATTGTTCATAAGTTTCAGTTTCTTCATTAGGTACCAACATAATGTTTTTCTTTTTTAACAGGTTGCTCAACTTAATTCTTAATCCGCTTTCAAATAAACTATCGTTTTTAATAACCTGGCTATGATTATTTAGAATGAGGTAAGCTTTAAGACTTGTATGCTTTTGCTGCCCGAAAGATGTGAAAATTATTAGCAGTAATCCGCAAATAAAAAATAATGTAAATAAACCCCGTCTTATATTCATTATGTCCCTTTCTGTTTATTCATTTTTAATTTCCTCAAAAGCATCATCAACGGTATCACAAACAGGTAGAACTCTGTCAAGTTGAGTTATTTTAATTAATGTGTGCACTTTTTCGGAAGGTGCAACAAGCCTTATTTTTCCTTCATTAGCTTGTAAAATGCGATTTGCAACCAGCAAAGCGCTTAAGCCGGAACTATCGCACGTCTCAACTTCGCTTAAATCGATAATTAGTTTATTTATGCCTTCAACTTTTAAAAGTATTGTAAATTCTCCTTTAACCAAACCGGATATGTTAGTATCAAATCGTTTTTCATTCAATTTAAAGACTGTTATATCCCCGACCCGCTTAGTTTCGAAATTCATAATAATCCTTTAAAACATTTGAAGGCAATTTAACAAATTTTTATAAAAAATTTCAGGATTATCTTCCATATTATCTATTTGCAGGTTGTAAAATTTGTCGGAATTGTTTTTTTTGAACCCGATTTTCACCGGGGCATTTACAAGACAAATCAGCAGGCTATTGAACAAGTTTTCTCCCTTTTCAAGGTCTATAACCACATCGAATTCCAATCCCGCAAATTTTTCCTTTAATCTTTGAGATGGCAATTTAAGCTTATTGATATCGATCAGGCTAAAATCAACAGCTTCGGAACGGTATTTTTGCGGAAGAAGATTAACGAGGAAATCCCGTGTGAAGACAACAATTTCTTTATTTAGCCCCTCAAAAAAATTAAGTGTTACAATTGCCTTGTTAAAGGATACTTCACTTATAGGCATTAATATTAAAAATCTAAATGAATTCTTTAACAGGTTATTAAATAATTTTTTTTCAATATGGTTATGTTCTGCCTTTTTATATACAATGGAATGTGCAATTTTTAGTTTAATTGAATCAAACATACGTTATTACTTCTCGTTCAGGTAATTTAAAAATTCTTTTTCCGATAAAATTTTTACGCCAAGGCTTTTTGCTTTATCCAGCTTAGAGCCGGCGCTTTCACCGGTAAGTAAATAATCGGTTTTTTTGCTGACGGTGGATGTAACCTTACCTCCCAGAGCTATTATTTTAACACCAGCATCTTCACGGGAGAAATTGGAAAGTGCACCTGTAAGTACAAAGGTCTTGTCTGTAAAAAAAGAATTTATGGAAGATTTTTTTTCTGATCTAAAATTAAGTCCGTGTTCGTTAAGCTTTTTTATAATACTTATATTCGTCTCATTTGAAAAGAATTCTCTTACACTGCCGCTGATACTGGGGCCAATTTCTTGAACTTCCAATATTTCTTTATCTGATGCTTTCATTATAGCACCAATTGATAAGAAGTGATCGGCAAGTTTTCTTGCTGCTCCTGAGCCCACATAACGGATTCCCAGTGCAAAAAGAACTTTCTCAAACGGCTGTTTCTTACTGTCTTCTATAGCCTTGAGAAGGTTATCAACACTTTTTTCACCAAACCGGT